>NZ_JBFHHX010000285.1:0-1506 GCF_041596795.1 Lutibacter sp. | reverse complement strand
TAAAGAAGTTGAAACCGAATTACAAAAAAGATATTACGAAGCTGAAGAAACAGATTTAGCAAGTATTATTTATACATCTGGAACTACCGGAGAGCCAAAAGGCGTTATGTTAAATCATTCCAACTTTATGCAGTCGTTAGCAGCACATGAATATGAATTAGAAGTATCCGATAAAGATTCCTCATTAAGTTTTTTACCATTAAGTCATATTTACGAGCGCAGCTGGGTGTTTTTCTGTTTGCATATGGGAATTGAGGTTTATTTCAACCAAAATCCGAAGTTAATAGCTGAGGTTTTAAAAGAAGTTAAACCAACTGTAATGTGCACAGTACCTCGTATTTTTGAGAAAATATTTGCGGCAATTCAAGATAAACGTAAAGAAGCTTCGCCAACTAAAATGAAATTAGCAAGTTGGGCTTTAGGTATTGGAAATAATTATTACAACAAACACAAAAGACTTGATAAAAAAGTACCATTTGGGTTAAAAATCAAATTTAAAATAGCCGATAAATTGGTGTTGAGTAAATTAAGAGATGTTTTTGGAGGTCGTATAAAATTTATGCCTTGTGGAGGCGCGCCATTGGCTGCAGATATGGTTTCGTTTTTTCATTCATTTGGATTAAATATTAAATGTGGTTACGGATTAACTGAAACAACAGCAACAGCTACATTATTTGGGTATAAACATTTTGAGTTTAATTCTGCAGGAAAAGCCATTCACGGAACCCAAATTAAAATTGGTGAAAACGATGAAGTTTTGGTAAAAGGACCTGGAGTAATGAAAGGTTATTATAAAAAACCTGAAGCTACTGCTGAGGTTTTTGAAGATGGTTGGTTTAAAACAGGTGATGCAGGTACTTTAGATGCTGAAGGAAATTTAGTAATTACCGATAGAATTAAAGATTTAATGAAAACATCTGGTGGTAAATATATTGCTCCTCAAAAATTAGAACTAGCCTTAATAAACGATGCTTTTATTGAACAAATTGCCGTAATTGGTGATCAACAAAAATATGTAACAGCGTTGGCCGTACCAAGTTTTGAAAATTTAAAAAAGTATGCGTTAGAACATAAAATTACATTTAAAGATATTGAAGAACTAATCAATCATAATCAAATTAAAGATATGATTGATAAACGTGTAGAAGAATTGCAAAAAGAATTTTCTGTATTTGAAAAAATAAAAAAAGTAACACTTTTACCTAAAGAATTTAGTATAGAAGCCGGAGAAATTACAGCTACCTTAAAGTTGAAACGAAAAGTAATTCAACAGAAGTATAAAGAGTTGATTGATAAAATGTATAAAGATTAAAAGTTTACAAACCAATAATAGCCAGTAAAATAAATTGGAAGCAAAATTATATTTAGTACCAACACCTATAGGAAATTTAGAAGATATGACTTTTAGAGCTATTAGAGTTTTAAAAGAAGTTGATTTAATTTTAGCTGAAGATACACGTACAAGTGGAAAATTGTTGAAGCATTTTGAAATCTCTACACATATGC
>NZ_JBFHHX010000284.1:0-1510 GCF_041596795.1 Lutibacter sp. | reverse complement strand
TTTGAAGCCACTGGCACAGATAGAAGTGGTGTAGTGGTAAAGCATTTTAAAAAAATTGTAATTGACGAGATTTACAAACGTAAGGCTGGTAGTTTAAATGAAGTAACTCAGCAAGGTTTTAACGAGGCGATGACGTGGTTAGAAGGTATTGCAAAAGGCACAATTGATGCTGGAGACTTACCACCAAAAGTTACTGGAGACGATGCTATTGGAGATGGATTTATAAAATGGGGTGGAAACACTCGTTATCCAAGCAACTTTTAAATGAATGAGTGGGATTTTATAAGAGATATAGCTCGGCAAACTAAAGAGCTGGAGGAGTTTTTAGAAAACGACCTGCTAGATATTATGGAGGTGGAAGGCTTAAACCATTTTGAAGATAGCTTTGAAAAGCAAGGCTGGGATGATAGTGGTGTTAAAGATTGGAAAGCTCGTAAAACTGTTGATAAACGTGGACGTGACATTACACGCTACAGAACTAACAAAAGAGGAAAGCTAGGCGATTTAAATTCCTATGGTCGTAAAAATGATGGAAGAGCTATTTTAACAGGTCACAGCACAGGTGGTAATAAACTTAAAAACAGTTTAAAGGCTCGCCAAATTAGTGGCGGTATAGAGTTTAGTAGTGACAAACCTTATGCACAACGCCACAACGAAGGTTTAAACGGAATGCCGAAAAGGCAATTTATGGGTGCAAGTAAAGCACTTGACAAAAAGATAAAAAGAAAAATTGATAAACAACTCAATCAAATATTTAAGAAAAAATGAGTAAAATAGAAATATTAGATCATACAGGTAAACCATTTGCTACCGCTAAAAATAATGTAGAATTGGCTGCAAAATCGCAAAAGGTTGTATTAGACTTGGTAAGGCAAGCACACTCGGTATATCGTCAAGAAATAAGTCATTGGCAAATGGCTCGTATGGAACGTAACAATCCTGACACATCTTACAGTTACTTGTTGCAGGAGTTGTTTAAAGATGTAATGATTGATGCTCACTTAACTGCAGTGGTTGAAAATCGTATTTTAAGAGTTGTAAACAAACGTTATGTTTTACAAGATAAAAAGGGTGTTGCCGACTATGAACGTTCAGAATTTTTAAATAAACGTTGGTTTACAGATGCCTTGCGTTACGTTATGGAAAGTATTTTTTATGAATACTCACTATTGCATTTTCGTAAAGATGTTGATGGTAAAATTATAGGCGTTAAAAATGTGCCACGTCCACACGTAAATGTAGATAAACGATTGGTGGTAAAATCTGTTTATGATGATAAAGGTTTACCTTTTGATGAGTTTCCAAACGATTTACTTTTTGCAAAAATGTACGATGGTTACGGCTTGTTAGAAAAGGCTGCGCCACTAACAATTTTAAAACGTCACTCCTGGGCAAGTTGGGATGAGTTTGAACAAATCTTCGGAATGCCAATTCGTATAGCAAAACTTGGAACTTTAAGCGATGATGTTAAACAAGAAGTTGCAGGCTGGTTAAAAAGTATGGGTACTGC
>NZ_JBFHHX010000283.1:0-1521 GCF_041596795.1 Lutibacter sp. | reverse complement strand
TTGTGGTTGCACCTAATACGGATGCAATTTCACGCGCTACACTTGGTTTTTCAGCAATACAAACTTTCATTTATTAGATAATTGTGGGCACGCAAATTACTAAAATTAAAGTTATTTCAGTCACAAATTAAAAGCTAAAAAGTGAGAATGTTTTATTTTAATTATTGGTTTATTATATGACAAAATAGTATTAAATAGTATTTTTTTTGTTTGATAGTTTTGAATTATAAATTAAATAAACAAAAAAATGTTTTCAAAAATTGTTAAATTAAGTGTGCTGTTAACCTTTACTTTCCTTTATATAGGATGTGGAGGTAGTGATAATTCTGAAGATGAAGAGTTTATATCATCCATCGGAGCTTTATCTAATAAAGCAGAAATAGTGGAGTTAGAATTTGCTTATAAAGGCTCTATATTTTCAACCGAAATTATTGGTAGTGAAATAAATATTACTAGAGAATTACCCTTTGGCGCATCGGAATTTTCTGTGAATTCATTTAAAGTTTCTAATGGAGCAACTCTAGAGTTTAAAGTTGGTGATGTACTTAATTTAAATCAAGCTCCAACAGCCATAAATGTGACTGCTGAAGATGGAACAACAAAAAAAGAGTATCAAATTACCTATTCATTTATTACTTATGAATCTATAGTAGAAAAAAATGGTGGATTAAAAGTAATGGGAAATAAAATTGTAAATAAAAATAACCAAGCGGTAAGCTTTTCAGGTAATAGTTTTTTCTGGTCTAATAATGGCTGGGGAGGCGAGCGTTTTTATAGAGAATCTGTTGTTTCTTGGTTAAAATTAGATTGGGAAACTACAATTGTAAGAGCAGCAATGGGAGTTGATGAAAATGGCGGCTATTTGGAGGATCCAGTGGCTAATAAAAACCGTTTAAAAGTAATTGTAGATGCAGCTATAAAAGAAGGTATGTACGTAATTATAGATTGGCACTCGCATCATGCCGAAAATTATACTGATGAAGCCGTTGAATTTTTTAAAGAAATGGCGCAGCTTTATGGGGATTATGACAACGTTATTTATGAAATTTATAATGAACCATTAGATGTTTCTTGGAGTAATACAATTAAACCTTATGCAGAAAAGGTAATTGCAGCTATTAGAGAGTATGATAGTGATAATTTGATTTTGGTTGGAACTCCAACTTGGTCTCAAAGAGTTGATGAAGCAGCCGCTGATCCAATTACTAGTTCTTCAAATATTGCGTACGTACTCCATTTTTACAGTGTGTATCATGGCGATTGGTTACGAGGTATAGCAAATAATGCATTAAATTTAGGAGTAGCTGTTTTTGTAACAGAATGGGGACCTGTTGGTTATACTCAAGATGACTCAGAAACAGCCAAATGGATACAATGGTGTGAGGATAATAAAATTAGTAATTGTAGTTGGGCTGTAAATGATAAGGAAGAAGAATGGTCTATTGTTAAAACAGGATCAAATACTTCGGGAAGTTGGAAAGAGACTAATTTAACTGAGTCTGGGAAATTAGAAAGAAGTAT
>NZ_JBFHHX010000282.1:0-1526 GCF_041596795.1 Lutibacter sp. | reverse complement strand
TGCAGATCCTGTAATGGAAGTTTCGGTATGAGTATTGGCCACAAACGGACCAAATTGATTGAGTATTTTCTCTTCAATTGGGCGGTAAAAACGACCACTTGCAGTCCAATCTGTATAAATTATTTTTTGTTCTCCATACGGGGATTGAAACGTTTGATTTTCACCAACTATATTTTTTTTAAACTGTTGAAAATACGTTTCTAATTCAGAAATATCATGGTTTAATTTTGCCGAATTTTCTTTTGAAGATTTTTGTGATGACATACTCATACTTTAAACGAAATGAAAAGATACTGCTTGTCTTAAAAAATTGAAATCGTTATTCTGAATTTATTTCAGAACCTCATCATTAAAATTATTTATTATGATGAGAACTTGCATCAAGTTCAGGTTTACGAAATTTTACTTTAAAAACAACCTTCATCCTTTATAATAAAATATTATACAATTTATTATATTTTTAATTCATCAAACAATGTTTTTAAATCTTCTGATGAAGGTCTAGGAGCTTCTGGAGTTACAATATTTCCTTGCGGATCAATTAAAATAAAACGTGGAATTCCACTAACCTTGTAATCTGTTACAAACTGCGATTTCCAATCGTTATCAGCAAATAACTGAACACCTTCCAATTGCTCATCGGCTACCATTTTTTTCCATTTATCGTGATCTTTTGCCTTATCAATAGAAACACTTACAAACTGAATGTTTTTTCCGCGATATGCTTTTTCAAGTTCTTTTAAAAATGGAATTTCTGCTCTACAAGGTGCACACCAAGTTGCCCAAACATCTACATATACATACTTTCCTTTTAAATCATCTAAAGAAGTTGTTCCGCCTTTAAAGTTTTCATAATCTGTAAATTTAGGAGACGCTTTTCCTTTTGCTAAAAAAGTATTTAAATATTGTTTTTCAGCATAATAATCGGCAATATATAAAGTAAATCCATCAATTCCTTTTTTCTCATCTTCAATAAATAAAGAGTCTAAATTTTCGGTTGTAGTTAATAGCGCCATAAAATCGCTTTTAATTTCGTTCATTTTTTGATCGAATGCTGGTTTTTCTAATGCAAATAAGTTGTTATTATCAAACACTTCCTCTTGCTTTAAAGCTCTTGCAGCTAAATAATTATTTACTTCAGCTCCTATTCCTGTATAACTGATAGACTCATCAAATTGTTTTGTATCTAAAGAAACTACTAATTCGAATCCATTTTTTAAATAAATTGTTGTGCTTTCGTTTCCATCAAAAAAGTTATAAACACCTGTTACAACTTTTAAAGTATCGGCAAAAGTTCCATCGGCATTTACTTTAATAGTTTTGCTAAATTCTCTTGAGCGAACTACAACAGAGTCCGAATTTTTATCAATAATTTTACCTGATAATGTTACATAATCTTTTGGTTCATCTTTACAAGAGACTACAACTAGTACAATACTTAAAAAATAAATTAATTTTTTCATGTTATTTAATTCTTATTTAAAATTTGATATTCCTGTTTTTAACCAATTTTGATATTCTGTAAC
>NZ_JBFHHX010000281.1:0-1530 GCF_041596795.1 Lutibacter sp. | reverse complement strand
TGGTCCTTTGCAGCCAACTTTGTACAAACAATAACCATTTTTAGCATTTTGATCATCAAAAGTTTCGGCAAATAAACCAGCATCATAATAAGGTCTTCTGTAACAAGAGTCATGAACACGTTTTGCATAGAACGCTTTTGGTCTTCCTAATCTGTCTAATTTTGGTAAACGGCCAAATGCAACTACATGTACAATAATTCCGGCCATTACTTCACCAATTGGCGGACAACCAGGAACTCTAATAATTGGTTTGTTTTTTACAATTTTATGAATTGGTGTTGCTCCTGTTGGATTTGGCTTTGCCGCTTGTACACAACCATTGGAAGCGCAACTTCCCCAAGCAATAATAGCTTTTGCTCCTTCAGCAGCTTCTAAAAACGATTCTTTTGCTGATTTTCCAGCTATACAACAATAATTTCCATCATCTCCCATTGGAATTGAACCTTCAACACACAAAATATATTCACCATGATATTTTTTCATGGTTTCTTGTTTTGCAGCTTCGGCTTGATGACCAGAAGCAGCCATTAAAGTTAAAGTGTAGTCTAAAGAGATTTTATCTAAAATAATATCAGCAACAATTGGGTGATTTGACCTGATAAATGATTCACTGCAACACGTGCATTCTTGATAATGTTCCCAAATAACAGGCAATCTTGGAGTTTTTTCTAAAGATTGCGCTATTTGTCCTACCATAGAATTTTCCAATCCCATAAAGGCTGCCATGTATGTGGTAAACTTCATGAAATCTCTACGGCTATAACCTTGTTTTATGATACTTTCATAATAGGTTTTACGTTGTTCATTATTGTTAGACATAGGAATAATTTTAAATAATAAAAAAACTTTTAATGCGGTTTGTTTCTTTTAAAAATAAGAACCTATTAAATTTACAATAAAATTTAATTAAAACAAGTGTAACTACCTAATTTAGAATGTTTTAAAATAAGACCTTACAATCCTTAATAGTAACAATTGTTACAGTTATTTTTAACTGATGATTATCATATGTTTTCTTTTTATATATTTTGTAACTTTGAGAGTAAATCCTTTTAAACTCATGCACGAATTATCTATTGCTTTAGGAATTGTAAAAATTGCCGAAGACGAAACAGCAAAAGTAAAAGCCGAAAGGGTAACCAAAATAGCTTTGGAAATTGGTGTTTTAGCGGGAATTGAAATTGATTCGTTGAATTTTGTTTGGAGTTCTGCAGTAGAAAATACGGTATTAGAAAATGCTGAAAAAGAAATACTAATTATTGATGGCGTGGGAAAATGTATAGATTGTGATACCGAGTTTGCAATGGAAAATATTTATGATTGTTGCCCAAATTGCGGCAGTAATTTTAAAGGAATTTTAAAAGGAAAAGAGTTAAAAGTTAAAACGTTAGAAGTTATTTAAATTTATAAAATTATGTGTGGAACTTGCGGCTGTGGATCAGATAATAATGGTCCTACTATTTTAAAACCAGGAGAACATAAACATTCACATGAAGAACATCACCATCATCACGATGGACATTCTCATTC
>NZ_JBFHHX010000280.1:0-1625 GCF_041596795.1 Lutibacter sp. | reverse complement strand
TCATTTACTTCAACATCATCAACTTCTTCTGGAACATAAGGTAATGATTCTAATAACGTTACTTGCTTAATTTTATCAGAAGTTAACTGATTTCCTAAAGCTTTTATTCCTTTAACAGCTATAAACTCTTCTAAATTAATAGTCATATTTTCAATACTTCGTTTAGAAAACGTGATTTCAGCCATTGGTCTGTAATCTGTAGAAACAATTTCTAGTTGCGATTTTGGATGTTCAGAAATAAATACTTCTTCTTTATTTGGGTTATCAATCATAAACCGTTTTATAAAGTATTTTTCTTTTTCACCATCAAAATAAATAGCTGAAATTGGTTTTTGAGGAATCCATTTTTCCAACACAATCATATCGTTATCAAAATGTGTTGTTAACTCTGGTTTTATGGTTTTTACAATACCTTTTTGGTTAATTATAAGCAATCTATCTTCGCCTCTAAATTCGCCTAAAAGATCACCTCTTTCATCAACATTTAAACGTTGTACAGTTTCATCAAACCAAATTTTACGTGGTTTTAAAGTAGAAACTCCTTCGCTTTTTAATTCAATTTTTTTAATAGCATATTTGGTTACAGTATTTCCTTTTGAGCTTCTTCCTTTAATTGCTAAATCGGAAAAATCTATATCCCATTTTAATTTTTTAATAGATCCAACTGCTCTTAAAACAATAGAAACTGTTTCTGCTTCTCCATTTGGATTTGCGGTAAAATATAATACCGATGAGCCTTTAGTTCCGGCTGTTAAATCGTATTCTTTATCGCGTGTTACCCCAGTAACATTAAAGCGTTTCATATAACTTGGGCCACTTTTACCATCACGGTAAATCATATTATACACAGTACGTTTATCATTCTTTTTAAATACTGCAATATGAATAATGTCTTTTCCTACAAAAGTTTTTGAATCAACTTTAGTAATCATCATAACACCATCTCTTCTAAACACTATAATATCATCAATATCGGCACAATCATCAACATATTCATCTTTTTTTAATGATGTACCTACAAAACCTTCCTCACGGTTTACATATAATTTTGTGTTACGCATTACTACTTTGGTAGCAACAATATCATCAAACAATCTAATTTCTGTTAAACGTTCTTTGCCTTTTCCATATTTCAACTTTAGGTTCTTAAAATAGTCTATGGCAAAATCTATTAAATTGGCTAGATGATTTTTAACCTCTGCTATTTTATCTTCTAAACTTTCAATAAATTGTTTTGCTTTATCAATATCAAATTTTGATATTTTTTTAATTCTGATTTCAGTTAAACGAACAATATCTTCTTCTGTAATAGCACGTTTTAAATGTTTAATGTGCGGTTTTAAACCTTCATCAATAGCTTTTATAACGCCTTCCCAGGTTTCTTGCTCTTCAATGTCACGATAAATTCTATTTTCAATAAAAATACGTTCTAATGATGCAAAGTGCCATTGTTCTTCTAATTCATTTAACTGAATTTCTAATTCCATTTTCAGCAATTCAACTGTATGATCAGTGGATCGTCTTAGAACTTCAGAAACGCCAATAAAAACAGGTTTATTATCATCAATAACACAACACAAAGGTGAAATAGAGTTTTCACAATTTGTGAAAGCAAACAAAGCATC
>NZ_JBFHHX010000279.1:0-1634 GCF_041596795.1 Lutibacter sp. | reverse complement strand
GTTTTATAAGTAGTTTTATAAGTATCGTACAATTTAAAATCAATTGCATCTAGTGCCATTTCTGTATGTAATTCTCTCTTCTCTCCTGTTTTAAAATCAACGCGATCATAATCATAGATTCTATAAGTAATGTTTGATGTTTGCTGAATTTCAGCCAATAACACACCGGCTCCTATTGCATGAACTCTACCAGTAGGAATATAAAAAGTATCTCCTTTTTGGACCTTTTCAATATTTAATAATTCATCCAACTTTGTGTTTTCTAAATGATTGACATAGGTCTCTTTTGAAACTTCTTTATTAAACCCAACAATTAATTCAGCATCCTCTTCAACCTCCATAACATACCACATTTCATTTTTTCCAAATGAATTATGACGCTCTTTAGCTAGTTCATTACTTGGATGAACTTGAATTGATAATGGTGTTTTAGCATCAATAAATTTAATTAATAAAGGAAAATCATTTCCAAATTGATCATAAACATTATTACCTGCAAAATCGCCTTTAAATTCTTTAATTAACATTTTTAATGAGTACCCTTTTAAATCTCCATCACTTACTAATGTTTCATTTTCATCAACATCAGAAATTTCCCAAGATTCTCCAATACTTTCTTGATTATAATTTTTATTTAATACAGTTTTTAATTTCTCTCCACCCCACACTCTGTAGCTATATACTGGACTGAATTTTAACGGATATAATTTCATTTTTACTAAAATATTTTATAATATTAATTTATTACTTTGGTAGATTTTCTAATAATTAATTCTGGATTTAACATTTCGGTTTGAACCTTTTGTCTAGATCCGTGATTTTCTATTTGTTCAAATAATAAGGAAGCTGCAACCTTACCCATTTCAAAATCTCGCTGATTTATTGTTGTTAACGATGGCTCAATAACGGAGGAAATAGGTTCATTACTAAAACCTACAAAAGCAATATCTTCAGGTATTTTTACACCTTGTTTTTTTAAAAATAAAATAGCACTTATTGCAGCAGTATCATTTGCCGAAAAAACACCATCTACTTTTGGCAGTTTCAATAGTTTTTTAGCATTTTCTTCACCATCCACTTTCATTAATTTAGATTCAATAATATACTCACTCTTTAGTTCTAAATGGTACTTCAACAGTGCATCAACATATCCTCTTTTTCTTCTTCTATACAATTCTAATTCTTGAGGCCCTGAAAAATGAGCAATATTTTTACATCCTCCTAAAATTAGATGTTCGGTAGCCTCAAAACTAGCTTTGTAATCATCAATAATAACATTGGTACTTTCAGAAACATTATAAGGTCTATCAAAAAAAATCAACGGAATATCATTTGTTTTCAAATAATCAGCATCAACTGTTTGCATTGAAACTGAAATTAAAATCCCATCAACCCTATTAGACAGTAAAGTTTCTACTAATTTTTTTTCTCTCTTAATATCCTCTAAAGATTGACAAATAATAACGTCATAACCCGCCTCATAAGCCGTTTCCTCAATCCCTGAAATTACTGTTGAAAAAAAATGCCGCGAAATTCTAGGCACAATAACACCAATAGTACTTGTTTTATTAGTTCTTAATTTTGAAGCTAAACTATTTCTTTGATATCCTAATTCTGAAGCTTTTTTAAGAATT
>NZ_JBFHHX010000278.1:0-1691 GCF_041596795.1 Lutibacter sp. | reverse complement strand
TTTTTAGCTTTTAATTTGTGACTGAAATAACTTTAATTTTAGTAATTTGCGTGCCCACAATTATCTAATAAATGAAAGTTTGTATTGCTGAAAAACCAAGTGTAGCGCGTGAAATTGCATCCGTATTAGGTGCAACCACAAAACGAGATGGTTATTTTGAAGGAAATGGCTATGCCGTAACATACACTTTTGGACATTTATGTACACTTTTAGAACCCAATGATTATAAACCTCATTGGAAAAGTTGGGATTTAAACAATTTACCAATGCTTCCAGAAAAATTTGAAACTAAGGTAGTTGCAAATTCTGGTATACAAAAGCAGTTTAAAATTGTTAAAAGTTTATTTGATAAAGCTGAAGTTATTATAAACTGTGGTGATGCTGGTCAAGAAGGAGAATTAATTCAACGTTGGGTTATAAACCAGGCCAATTATAAAGGTGAAGTAAAACGACTGTGGATTTCTTCACTTACAACTGAAGCAATTAAAGAAGGATTTGAAAACTTAAAACCTTCAAAAAATTACGACAATTTATACTACGCAGGCTTTTCAAGAGCAATTGGAGATTGGCTTTTAGGAATGAACGCTACCAGATTGTACACCGTAAAACACGGAGGCTACAAACAAGTTTTATCGGTTGGAAGAGTGCAAACACCAACATTGGCAATGGTAGTGAACAGATTTAAAGAAATTGAAAACTTTGTACCTCAACCGTTTTGGGAATTACAAACTTTGTATAGAGAAACCATTTTTAACTGTGAAGAAGGACGATTTCTAAAAAAAGAAGATGGAGAAATTTTAGCCAATAAAGTTAAAGAAAGTGAATTTGAAATAGTTTCCAACACAAAATCTAAAGGAAAAGAATACGCTCCAAAACTATTCGATTTAACAGGTTTACAAGTTTATTGTAATAATAAATTTGCATTTTCAGCAGAGGAAACATTAAACATTGTTCAAAAATTATACGAACAAAAAGTAGTGACTTACCCAAGAGTTGACACTACTTTTTTACCAAATGATATATATCCAAAAGTTCCTGGTATTTTAAAAAATTTAACAAATTATTCAACTTTAATACAACCTCTTTTAGGAAAAAAAATAAAAAAATCGAACAAGGTTTTTGATGATAAAAAAGTAACCGATCACCACGCAATAATTCCAACTGGCGTACAAATTAATTTACAGTACAATCAACAACAAGTGTACGACATTATTACAAAACGCTTTATAGCTGTTTTTTATGATGAATGTAAAGTATCTAACACCACAGTAATTGGAAAAGCAAGCGATGTAACTTTTAAAACTACAGGAAAAGAAATTCTAGAAAAAGGTTGGCGTGTTGTTTTTGAAAATCCAGATACACCAGAAAAAAAAGAATCAGGAATATTACCAAATTTTGTAAAAGGCGAAAAAGGTCCGCATGAACCATCGTTTTTAGAAAAACAAACAAGTCCGCCAAAAATATTCACCGAAGCAACCTTGCTAAGAGCAATGGAAACTGCTGGAAAACAAGTTGATGATGATGAAATGCGTGAGTTAATGAAAGAAAACGGTATTGGAAGACCATCAACCCGTGCAAATATTATTGAAACACTTTTTAAAAGAAAATATATAGAGCGCAGAAAAAAATTAATTTATCCAACACCAACAGGAATTCAATTAATTGATACCATTCAAAATGAGTTATTAAAA
>NZ_JBFHHX010000277.1:0-1692 GCF_041596795.1 Lutibacter sp. | reverse complement strand
GTTACGGTAACAGAGTTAGAAGTAGATTAAGAGCAATGTTTAATTTAATAAGCTTTAGCCAAAATTCTATTGACAAAAGATACTAAAGTATAGTTATAAAAATTGGATTAATAACTGCAGTAAATATTTGAAAAAAATCTAATTTTTTACTGCTTTTTAAATATCTACAATTAGTACTTGTTTGTTTCATTTAACATCTTTTTAATAAAGATTAATTATTTTTCATTAAATTTGTAATTAAGTATGATAGATTCAGTTCGAAAAATAACAGCAATTATAATGGCTTTTGTGGTACTTTTTTCCACAATGTCGTTTTCTTTTAGTGAACACTATTGTGGGGATCACTTGGTAGATAGTGCCTTGTTTTCTAAAGCTGAATCTTGTGGAATGGAGATGGAAACTGCGACTGCTGATAGCGATTGCAATTCCTTTAAAAAAGATTGTTGTTCAGACAAAATAAAACAAATTGAAGGGCAGTCGAATCTTAAAATAGACTTCAATAGCCTTTCTATTCCGCAACAAGAATTTTTAGTTGCTTTTACGAATTCATATTTAAATATTTTTCAAGGTGTTGATAAAAGAATCAATACTTTTGAAGATTATTCACCTCCTTTGGTCGATAAAGACTTAAATGTTCTTTATCGTGTTTTCCGTATTTGATACCTTACTTTTTAATTTTTCAGTAAGTATATAAGTAATTCAAATCTTATATATTTTCTCGGTATTTGTGTTTTTTAAAAATTCACAAATTTAAATTAATTGTAAATATCAAATAATATGCTAAATAAAATAATAAAATATTTTTTAGAGAATAAGTTGGTAACTATTCTCATTTTAATATCCTTACTTGCTTGGGGTATTGTAACTTCCCCATTTAATTGGAATGTTGCATTCTTACCTAAGGATCCTGTCCCTGTTGACGCAATACCAGATTTAGGTGAGAATCAACAAATTGTATTCACAGAATGGCCAGGTAGATCACCACAAGACATTGAAGATCAAATAACCTATCCATTAACTACCTCTTTGTTAGGAATTCCAAATGTTAAATCCATTCGAAGTTCCTCTATGTTTGGTTTTTCAAGCATCTATATCATTTTTGAAGAAAAGGTAGATTTCTACTGGTCAAGGTCTAGAGTGCTCGAAAAATTAAATTCATTACAATCCAATTTATTGCCAGAAGGAGTGAACCCTGGATTAGGTCCAGATGCTACAGCTTTGGGCCAAGTTTATTGGTATACCATTGAAGGGCGAGATTCTGATGGAAACGTAACAGGTGGTTGGGATTTGCACGAGTTACGTTCCGCCCAAGATTATTATGTAAAATACGCTTTAAATGCTGTTTCAGGAGTTTCCGAAGTCGCTTCTGTTGGTGGGTATGTAAGGGAATACCAAGTCGATGTAAATCCAGATGCTTTAAAAGCATATAATATTGGTATTGATATGGTAATGATGGCTGTTAAAAATTCGAACCGTGATATCGGAGCCAAAACCATTGAAATTAATAAAGCTGAGTACTTTATTAGGGGCTTGGGATATATTAAAACTACGAAAGATTTAGAAAATACAGTAGTTCATGTTACAGACAATAAACCTATTTTAATTAAAGATATTGCCACCGTTAATTTAGGTCCTGCTACAAGAAGAGGTGTTTTAGATAAAGGTGGTGCAGAAGTTGTCGGCGGTGTGGTT
>NZ_JBFHHX010000276.1:0-1705 GCF_041596795.1 Lutibacter sp. | reverse complement strand
GGAACAAGATTTCCAAATGATTTAAGTGGAGTTGTATCTGATTGTAATAAGGCAATAGCTATTGATTCTAACAATAAAAATGCTTTTTTTCTTCGTGGGTTAGCTCGTTACGAATTGGGAGAAAAGGAGCAAGGTTGTGAAGATTTTAGTAAAGCAATTGAATTAGGTTTTTCTGTTCTTAAAATTGCGGAACAAGAAAAATGTGTTGATTACTGGGATAAAAAAAATTAAAATTGGCTATAAAATTGTACCAACTTGTTATACAAAATTTAAAAACCTTTAGTTTAGTAATATGAAAAAGATTTACATTTTACTATTTATAATAGTATCTAGTTGTTCTGTTAAGCAAATAAATAAAGATAATAGATTTAATAGTTACGAAACGAACTCTAAAGTTAATTTGTTCCTTAATGGAAAAGATTCAATTAGTTTTAATGAGTTAAAATTCTGTCCGTATTACGACTCAAATGATTTGCAAAAATTCCTTTTTCAAAAATATGGTAAATGGAATAATTCCATATCTGTTGATAGAAAATATCCTTTTCTTGTATGGAGTGATTTAAAGCTATTTGATGGGTCAAATGAGTTATATACAATAGCAGTAAGCGGAGAAGATTTAGATTATAGTTTAGTTGAGATAAATGGAGTTTATCAAAAGAGTAAAATAATTTATTGTTCGGCAATAGTACTTAATGAGAATGATATTGATTGCTTTGGTGCAAATTATACAAAAAAGGATTCAATAGTAAAGATGTTAATTGATGGTGCTAAACAAATAGAATTTAAAGATTTGGCATTTGAAGATGAGCTAAACAAAATATTAATAAAATAGTTAAAATAGGAGTAATTTAGAGTTTAATTAATAGCTTGCTTAAAGCTTACAAAATTAATTGTATTTAAACCTAATAAAAAACAGGTAAACATTAAATGGCAGGAGATACAAATCTATCGGAATTATTAAAAAGAATGACACCAAAACTGAACGATGGTGAATATGTTTTTTCTACCGTAAAAGATATCAGTAATATTGATAGAAAAGATACTATTTGTGAATTTAAAGAAAAGGAAGGAACAACTATTGTTATTGAAAAAGGAAGAGCAGATGAACTTAATTTGAGTTATGAATATATTGCTTCTTGGATAACGCTAATGGTTCATTCATCATTAGATGCGGTTGGTTTAACAGCTATATTTTCAACGGAATTAGCTAAAAACAATATTAGTTGTAATGTAATTGCCGGATATTATCATGACCATATTTTTGTTCATAAATTAGATTCGGAAAAAGCAATTAAAGTTTTAACAAAGTTATCCGAAAATAATCAATAAAAAAGCACTACCTATACTTTACAAAATTATTAACATGGTTTTTTACAATTAAAAATCCCGATAACTATCGGGATTTAAAGGTTTTATAATAGTGTAATTATTTATTGAAATTTGGTGTATAGCCAACTACATTAATATTTTAGAAACTTAAAACTCACTTGTAAAGTGCAACTTAACGTTTGGATATTTTTGTTTTGTCATTTCAATAGAAAAAGCAGAATCTGCTAAAAACACAAGTTGTCCTTGCTTATCAGTAGCTAAATAACGTTGTTTTACACGTTTAAATTCTTTAAATTCTTCACTTTTTGGATTTTCGGCTTGGACCCAGCAAGCTTTATGAACTTGTAAGTTTTCGTAACTACATTTTGCGCCATAT
>NZ_JBFHHX010000275.1:0-1782 GCF_041596795.1 Lutibacter sp. | reverse complement strand
TGGTAAACCTGGTACAAACTGAACTTTATCCAACTTTGCAATTGGACCAATTGTTCTTCCAATTAATTCATTAATTTCATTTCGTAAATAATCTTCATTTTCAGGTTTTTCATATACAATTACATAAGCATATAAAGCATTACCTTTCATATTGTGAGGAAAGCCAACAACTGCAGATTCAACAACATTACTATGTTCGTTAATAACGTTTTCAATTGGAGCCGTTCCTAAATTATGCCCAGAAACAATAACTACATCATCTACTCTACCAGTAATTCTATAATTTCCTTCTAAATCTCTAAAAGAACCATCACCTGTAAAATATTTACCTTCAAATGCTGTAAAATAAGTTTCTTTATAGCGTTTATGATCTCCATAAATAGTACGCGCAATAGATGGCCAAGGATATTTAATACATAATCTTCCTTCTGCCGGATTTGTATTTACTTCGTTTCCTTGTTCATCAACCAAACAAGGCTGAATTCCAGGTAAAGGTCGTGTGGCAAAAGTTGGTTTAGTTGGAGTAACTCCGGCCAAAGGCGAAATCATAATTCCACCTGTTTCTGTTTGCCACCACGTATCTACAATTGGTGATTTTTGTTTTCCAATTTTTTCATCGTACCAGTGCCAAGCTTCCTCATTAATTGGCTCACCAACAGTACCTAAAACTTTTATTGAGCTTAAATCGTTGCGTTCAGTCAATTCATTTCCTTGTGCTGCCAATGCTCTAATTGCTGTTGGTGCTGTATAAAACTGATTGACTTTGTATTTTTCAACAATTTGCCAAAAACGACTATAATCTGGATACGAAGGAACTCCTTCAAACATTAAAGTTGTTGCTCCAGCAGCCAGCGGTCCGTACACAATATAAGAATGACCAGTAATCCAACCAATATCTGCTGTACAGAAATAAACATCGCCGTGTGTGTATTGGAAAACATTTTTAAAACTATACGCAGTGTGCACCATATAACCTGCACAACTATGCACCATTCCTTTTGGCTTACCTGTTGAACCTGAAGTATATAAAATAAACAACATATCTTCTGCATCCATTACTTCGGCTTCACAAACTGCATCAACTTTCGCTAATTCTTCGTGCCACCAAACATCTCTTCCAGCCTTCATAGTTACATTACCATTCACTCTATTTAATACAATAGAAGTTTCAATAGTTGGACACGTTTCCAATGCTTCATCAACAATAGATTTAAAATCAACTGCTTTGCTTCCTCTAAAAACACCATCTGAAGTTAGTAACATTTTACATTCAGCATCATTAATTCTTGTTGAAAGTGCTACCGCTGAAAAACCAGCAAATACAACAGAATGCACTGCTCCTATTCTGGCACAAGCCAATACTGCAATTGCCAATTCTGGCACCATTGGCATATAAATACAAACCCTATCACCTTTTTTAATATTGTTGTTTTTTAAAACGTTTGCAAACTTACAAACCTCAGCATGCAATTGTTTATAAGTAAATGTTCTATTAGCCTCATTTGGATCGTTAGGTTCCCAAATAATGGCTAAATCATCACCTCTTTTATTTAAATGACGGTCTAAACAATTTTCGGTAATATTTAATTTTGCACCCTTAAACCATTCAAATTTTGGTTGTTCCCAATCAAATTCCACCACTTTATCCCATTTTTTATGCCAAGTAAAAGTTTCGGCAATTTGAGACCAAAATCCTTCTGGATCGTTAACACTGTGTTGATACGATTTGTAATATTTAATAAACGAATCAACTTTTAAATCGGCTAAAGTTTGTTTTTCTTC
>NZ_JBFHHX010000274.1:0-1789 GCF_041596795.1 Lutibacter sp. | reverse complement strand
TTTGTTAAACGCTTTTTCGTAAGAGTTTTCTGCTTCTGTAATTGAAAGACTTGTTTTTTCTGGACTTATAGTCGTTCCATCAAGAATACTTATTGCTGTTTTTATATTTAAACAAATATTTTCAACATAAATATCAAACTCTGTTGGAGCTGCAGATGTTTTGTTATTTCTAAAATAAGAACCAAGTGCCGTTAATGATGATAAAAAAGTATTGTTAAATACTGTAATTTCATAAATAGTTGAAAGTTCTATTTGTTTGGATTTTGGATCTTGATTTAATCGTTGAAAAGCTGAATTCATTTCCGCAATATCTAAAAAAGCTTTTTTTCGAATTACTTTATACGTAGTTGAAACTTCTCCCTTTTCATGATAAAAAGAGGCTATTTCTTTCAAAAACAATTCATTAGATTTTAAGGCATTTATAAAATACTCATGAATGTTTTGAAATTGCCATGAAGGCCATAAAATATAGGTTGCAGAAAAAGCTAAAGAAGCTCCTATTAATGTATCAATAATTCTAAATTGTAATACCGATATTATATTAGGCTCAAATAAAGCATAGGTAAAAACAACATTTAAGGTAATAAAAACTGCGGCATTTCTATAATTTAACTGTACCAAAGAAAAAGCAAATGGCAATGAAATAGTTGCTATTACTCCATAAATTACAGGATTTTGTGTAAATAATATTACAACACCTGCAATTGATGCACCAATTAATGTTCCAATTACTCTGTGTATAGATCTAGATTTGGTTAACCCAAAACTTGGACGCATAATTACTATTATGGTTAAAATAATCCAATAAGGGTTTTGCATTGAAAATATTTTTCCAATTATAAGACCAATTACTGAAATAATTGCTAAACGCAAAGAGTGCTTAAAAATAGGTGAACGAAAGGTAAAATTTTCCGTTAATTTTTTAAAATCATAATCTTGCGGTGTTAAAAACCGAGTTGCTTCTTTATGACTTAAAATTTGATCATTACTCTCGTAGTTATTTAAAATGCGTTCTAATGAAATTATATTTTGAACTTGTTTTTCCTGATAGCTTTTTAAATTTAACAACATTAAAGTTCCAACTCTAGCTTTAGGCATTGTTACCAAAATTCTATATAAATCAATATTGCGCTCAATATGTTTTAATATTTCAGGTATTTTAGTATTTGCATTTAACGTTTCTTCCTTTCTAATAACCCTAGAAATATGGTTTAACTGATTTACAATTTCAAAAATTAATAATTGAAAATCTTCAATTTTTTCTCGATGCTTTTTAAAAACCAAATCAAATTTTTCATAATCAACCGGGTTTGCAACTGCTAACTCTAAAATATCAACCAATTGTGTAAACAACAAATGCTGCCTTCTAACTTTATTAGATAAGGTATATTTACTTTGTGCTGATAAAAGTATATTTCTTAAAGTTTCATGATGCTCATTAATTTCAAACTGAAGATTAAACAGCTTCTGAAACAATTCATTTCTATCTGTTTCGCATAGTAATAATTCACCTCTTATTTTTAAATATTCAGCCGTTTTCTCAATGGTTTTAATAAAAAATTGGTCTGTTTGAATTTTTGGAAATAGTCGAGTTTTTAAAAATGTTAACAACAAGTACCATAAACCACCTAGTGCAATTAATGTTGCGTGTTGCAATAAACTCTCTTTTGAATAATCTCTGGTAAAACTTAATGTAATTGTTAAAAGCCCAACAAATGAAATTAATGATGCTCTAAATCCAAAAACTGCGATATATGAAACTGAAAAAAAAGTAAGACCTAATACAGGT
>NZ_JBFHHX010000273.1:0-1804 GCF_041596795.1 Lutibacter sp. | reverse complement strand
TCAACAATTTTACGCAAGTCATCAATATCCTCATCAATAGATTCTCCTTCAGAAGCTTCCATAGCTGAATTAAAAGATTCTGCCATTTTCTTCATTTTTTTTGCGGCTTTTTCTTGAGAGTTCTTAGCAGATTCTTTTTGATTATTATTAAGCTTATCCAAAGCATCATCCATCAATTGATTAACCTCTTTTCGCTCTTGCCCTAAATTTGGTAAATCTATTGGGCGTTTTAAATCTTTATTCTGCTTATTTAAATCAGTAAAATCATTCTCTATTTCATCAAATTCTTTATTCAGCTCATCTTGTTTTTTACTCGTATTATCTTCCAATTCACCTTTAGAAAGTTCCTCTTCTTTTTTACTCACTTTTTCCAACTTTTCTTTAATCTGATTCGCCTTTTGTTCAACGTAAAATCGTTTTGTTAATTCTAATATCCGTTCTAAACTTTGCTCATTTCTTTTATTTTTTTGAGTCAATTCTTTCAGCTTATCAACCAAATTCTCTTTCTCTAATTTTTGAGTCAACTCTTTTAATTCCTCTAAAAGTTTTTCTTGTTCTTGCATTTTTCTAGATTCTTCAATACGCTTTTCAAGTTCCTTTTTTTTCTTTTTTAAAGATTCCATTACTGGTTGTTCTTTTAAATTGTTTTGAAGATCTTTCGTCTGGTCCTGAATCATTTTCTCATACTCATTTTGACGCTTTAAAAATTCTTCTAATTTTTTCGCATCATTCCAATTCATTCTAGCTTTTTTTTGAAGTTCTTCACTTAACTTCTTTAAATCGTTTGAAGCTTTTTTAGATTTTTGAACACTATTAGAAATTTTAGAAAGCGATTCTTTTTGTTCTTTTAACAATAAATCATTTAACTCATTTGAAGTTTTATTATAATAACTAAACACAGTACTTTTAGATTTCTTACTTCCATTAACACCATCGTTATCAAAAACTTCAAAATACATTTCATATTCAACTCCTTCTTGGATTGATAATCCCTCGGGAAATACATAATAAAAATCAGTAAAAGACGATTTAGTAACGGGTATAATATGCTTTATAAGCAATTTTGGTTGATTTACATTGTAATACACCAATTGAAGTTTATCTATTGCATAATCATCACTTAATTGCCCTATAAATTGAACTGGACCATGTGAAATAGAGTCAATATCAGATTTTACAAAAATCTTTGGAAATTCATCTGAAATAACATCAATACTAAAATTAATGGATTCATGATTTACAATTTGTTTATTAGATGTTGAAATTCCATACTTAAAAGTACTCATTAAATTTTGTGAAAATGAAAATAGATTTTTAGAAATTGGATTAAAATTAAGCTCTTCTCCATCAAAACCTTTTATAGAAATTTTTTCTGTTTTTTCGGTTTCTATTCTCCAAGTAACTTTAGTTCCTTGTGGAACAACAGCGTTTCCAGTATTTTTCAATACTTCATCACTTTTTCCGGTATACGCAGGATATTTCAACTCCATTTTTAAACCAGAAATTACAGGTGTAGGAATTACAGAAAGTTTATACTCTTTTGAAAAAACATTTCCAGAATTTAAGCTAAAAGTTATATTCTCTTTTACAGCAGAAAAATTATATTTAAATTTTCCAAAACCATTAGATTCTAAATAGTAACTCTCTCCTGATAAATTTATTATTACATCTTCTGGAATACTCATTCCTACAGCTTCAACCTCTAAAAAAAAGGACTCTCCTTCAATAACTTTCAATGATTTATTTAAAATAACAAAGGTAAACGGCGCAGGTTGTTCAAATTGCGTACTATGCTGAATAACTC
>NZ_JBFHHX010000272.1:0-1808 GCF_041596795.1 Lutibacter sp. | reverse complement strand
TTGAAAAAGTATTATATCCAGGATTGGAAAGTTTTCCGCAACACCAATTAGCTAAAAAACAGCAAAAAAATGGATTTGGAGCTATGTTATCGGTTTTGTTAAATGCTACAAAAGAAGAAACTATATTAGTTTCTACAAAACTCCATTATTTTACAACTGCCACTAGTTTGGGTGGTGTAGAAAGTTTGGTTGAACATAGAAAATCTGTAGAAGGAGAAAACAGTCCAACGCCAGATAATTTGTTAAGAATTTCTGTTGGAATTGAACATATTGATGATTTAATTGAAGATTGGAAACAAGCTTTAAGCTAATCTAATTTTGGTAAAATAAAACTATCTAAAACACTTGGTAATTGCATTGCAGCCTCAATTTCTTCTGAAGTTCTTGGCGCTAATATAGATAAATTTACTGGTCCGTTTTTAGTAATTAAAATATCATCTTCAATTCTAATACCAATTCCCCACCATTTTTCATCACAAGGACTTCCTTCAGGAATATAAATGCCAGGTTCCATTGTAACTACCATATTTTCTTCAAATTTATTGTAGTTCCCTGGATCGTGTACGTCTAAACCAATATGATGCGAGGTTCCGTGCGGAAAATAGGAATGATACGCTTTTTCTGAACTAATAATACCTAAATCTGACAAGCCTTTATTAATAATTTCAATAGCTATTTTATTGGGTTTTCTCATATCCGTTCCAATAGTATACGCTGCAATTCCAGCTTCTTGCGCTTTAAATACTAAATCGTAAATTAATTTTTGTTCCGTTGTAAACTTTCCATTTGATGGGATGGTTCTGGTAACATCGGCAGTATAACCGTGATATTCAGCACCTAAATCCATTAAAATTAAATTAGAATCTCCTATTTTAGTCTTGCTATTTTCAACGTAATGTAAAATACAACCATTATTTCCTGCGCCAACAATTGATGGATAACCTTCGTATTCAGCACCATATTTTTTATATACAAATTCGTGCACACCTTGCGCTTCCGTTTCCGACATATTTGGATGCATTGCTTTCATCATTTCTAATTGCCCAATTGCCGAAATTTCTATCGCTTTTTTTAACAATACCAACTCTTCTTTTGTTTTAACTTCGCGTAATGTTGCCATAAATCCTTTTAATGATTCTGTATCAATTCGCTTTTTAGTTTGGTTGTAAATTTTATCGTTGTCTTTATTTTCAATAGAAATATAATCAAATGAAACTTTTTCTTTAAAGGTTTTAATTAAATCGAATAAATCGGCTGTTTCATTAGTATCTCTCACATCATTTTTAAACTGTTCAAATAAAATTTTATCAAATTTAGAAAAGTCTATTTCAAAACTAGAAAAATCAGCTCCATTAAAAACAATTCTAAATCCTAAATCATCTTGCGCACCTTGCACTCCTAATCTTTTACCAGTCCACATTTCAGCATATTCATTTCGCTCTTGCACAAATAATACTTCATTAAATGTTTCTCCTTCAATGGTTTGGTCTTCTTTAAAAATTATTAACAATGCATGAGGTTCTTTATAACCTGTTAAATAATAAAAGTTTGGATCTTGATGATAAACATATTCTACATCATTAGCTCTGTTTCTAACTGCATTTGCAAAAAATACGGCAACACTATTTTTAGGAAGTACTTTTCTTAATTCCTCTCTTCTATTTTTGTGAAATTCTTTTGGTAAGTAATCTTGCGGTAAAAATGGGTTTTGTGCATTTAGCGTAACAGATAACAACAATGCTAAAAATAAATTAAATCTCATTTAAAGGTGATTTTTTAATTGAAATTCAAATATAACCAAAAATACA
>NZ_JBFHHX010000271.1:0-1815 GCF_041596795.1 Lutibacter sp. | reverse complement strand
ACAATTGAAATTACCAGATAATTTTCAACAATAAATTCAAAATCTATTTGCAGTCCAATACTCACAAAAAACAAGGCAACAAACAACACTCTAAAAGAATGCAATGTGTCATAAATCCAGTCAGTTGCTTTAGAAACATGCATCACCATTCCTCCAACAAATGCACCTAATGCAGGTGAAAGTCCAAAAGCTGAAGCTAAAAGCGCTCCACCAAAACATAATAAAATAGCTGCAAAAACTTGTAATTCGTGATCATTTTCTAGTTTGCTGGCAAAAGGTAATTTAATACTTCTTTTAATATAAATGTAAATTAAAATAGCCATAACTAGCAATCCTCCAACAATCATTAAAACAATGTTTTCAATAGGTTCTTCTTTTCCGCCAATTATAGAGGTTAAAATTAATAATGGTACAATTATAATGTCTTGCATTAATAAAATACTAAGTACATTTTTACCAATTCTTGTAGTTATTAGGTTTTTATCTTGAATTATTTTTATAATAACAGCAGAGCTACTTAAAGCAATAACAAAGCCTAAAATTATAGACCGTTCTATATTCCAATTAAATAAATAACCAATACCAATAACAATAGCAACACTAACTCCAACTTGTAATAAAGTTCCAATTACTGCAAGTTTCCATTGCTTTACCAATTCTGGTAAGCTTATTTCCATTCCAATAAAAAACAGCAGTAAAATAATGCCAATTTCACCTAAATGATGAATGGAATCAGCATCTTTTATTAAGCCAATTCCGTGTTCACCTAATAAAGCACCAACCATAATATAGCCAATAATGTAAGGTTGTTTAAACCTTTTAAGAATTAAACCTAACAGTATAATAAGTATGGCCAAAACTGAAACAAAAGCCACAGTTGGATCTAATTTTGCAGATAAAAACATTTATATTTTTTTTGAAATGTTAACGTTAAAGTTGGGAGCATCTACCAAATGGAATGTTGCTGAAGCAAATTTAATATCACCATTTGTTTTTTCAACTTCTGTTAATATTTGAGTAAATAATTCAGATTTGGTTATGCGTCTTTTTCTAAAGTGAACAACATATCTTAGCGTAAATTCAACCCAGTTATCGTTGGCAATTAATGTAACCATAGGTTCTGTTTGAGCATTTTCCAATAAAAATTCTTTTTGCAGATTATGCCATTTATCTTGAGAAAGATCTGTTAAATCTCCCACTATTTTTTTAGCAACATCAATAAAAAGCACTTTTGCTTTGTTATAATTGCTTCCGTATTGAATAGGAATTTTAATTTCATCCCATAAAAAAGGAAAATCTCCAGAATAATTAAAAACAGGTTCTTTAAAAACAAAACTGTTGGCAATTAAAACAATTCTTCCATTGTATAAATCGCCATCAACCCATTGTCCAATTTCCATTACGGTGGTACGTAAAACGCCAATATCCATTACATCACCTTTAATTCCACCTAATTGAACTCTATCTCCTGTTTTATAAAAACCACCAAATAAAATGGCCAACCAACCTGCAAAAGAAGCAATAACTTCTTGTAAGGCAAATGCAATTCCTGCTCCGGCAACACCTAAAGCAATGGTAAAACCGCCTAATTTATTGCTAAAAACTACAGCTATTAAAATAATAGTAAACAAATAACCAGCAAAAGTGGAGATTTTCTTTGTTTTATATCGATGATTGCTGTCCTTTAATTTTGAAATAAATTTTTTTTGAATAGCTTTTATAATCAGCCAAATAATAATAATACCAATTAAAATTGTTGCTATTTTTCCTACAGTAGGATCATATAATATTTTTTTTAATTGATCTTCCATTTTT
>NZ_JBFHHX010000270.1:0-1864 GCF_041596795.1 Lutibacter sp. | reverse complement strand
TTTAGATAGTGATAATGATGGAATACCTGATGTTGTAGAAAGTGGAAATTTAAGTAAAGTTACAGGTTATGATGGCTCAGGAAAAATTAATTTAGGTTTTTTAGATGCAAATGGAAATGGGATGAATGATGCTTCAGAATCTGTAAATCCAGTTGATTCAGATGGCGATGGTGTGCTGAATTATTTGGATTTAGACAGTGATAATGATGGGATTTTTGATGTAGATGAATGCGGTGTAGTAAGTTTTAGTGCAATAGCAGGATTGCAAAATGGAGATGGAGATATTAGTGGAGATGGAGTAGGCCAAGGTTTAGATACAGATGCTTTTAGAGAAACTGATACCAATTCAGACGGAATAATTGAATATTTTACTGATGGAATTTTAGATATCTATGATTATTTTAATGGAACAAATTTTACGGACTCTTATGGAAATATAAGTCAAGGTTCTTTGCCCTTATTTGTAAAAGATACCGATGGAGATGGAATTCCAGATTATATTGATGTAAAATCGAACGGAAGTACTTTTGATATCTCCGGAACATTATACGCAAGTTTAGATACAGATGCAGATGGTATTATAAATGGATCCACAGACACTGATGGAGATGGTATATTAGATACTTTTGATACCGATAACACAGTTTTTGGTTCACCAAGAAATTTAGATAGAAAACTACAATTATATTTTGACGGTAGAAATGATTATGCTGAAGATGATGCAACAGTTTTAAGTAGTTTACCAGAAGCTACTTTAATGGGGTTTGTAAAAATAGATCCTTTATCGTTAGGAAATCAAGTGGTTATGGGGCAAAATAATTTTTATATTCAATTATTAGCGAGCAAAAATATTCAAGTTGTTGTAGGTTCAATATCCATAACAACAAGCTCTCCTCTAACAGTGAATACTTGGACTCATATAGCAGCAACCTATGGTAATTCAGAATTGAAATTATATATAAACGGTTCTTTAATTGGTAGCGAAACCATTTCAGGTAATCTTTCTACAGATACTTCTAATTTTACTTTAGGAAGAAAACCAGGTACTAACAGTAATTATTATCACGGTTTTATGGAAGAAGTTAAGGTTTTTAATAAAGCCTTATCTGCTAACGAAATTCAAAAAATGATATATCAAGAAATAGAAAATAATTCAGGTATAGTAAAAGGAACTGTAATTCCTAGAAATATTACTGATTATATAGATACTTCAACTGCTCCAGTAGAATTATCTTGGGCATATTTAAAAAGGTATTTTAGAATGGATGCCTACAAAGATGATGTAATAGATGATTTAACCACATCATCAATTGATGTAACAGGAGCTAGAATTTATAACACAAAAGTTATTACAAATCAAACAGCACCTTTACCTTTTGTAACACAATCAAGCGGTTATTTATGTGATGCTATAACAGATACAACTAATGGTATTAAGGGTACAGATGTTGTAAATTATGATTGGAGTATTGTTCAGGTAAAACATAATGTAAATTACAATGGAAATCAAACACATGTTGGTCTAATAGTTGAAGATACAAATGAACTAAGTATTGAAAATGATTCAGAATTAAATGTTAGTTGGTATTTAAAATTAGATGGATTTGTAGATTTAGAAGGTGAATCGCAATTGGTGCAAGGTGATGATAGTATTTTAGATGAAGATAGTTTGGGCTATATAGAGCGAGATCAACAAGGAGAAGGTAATAAATATAGATATAACCAATGGTCGTCGCCTGTTTATACTGCAAATGATGGAAAAAACTACACAACAGTAGCCGCATCCTTAAGAGATGGAACAGATCCTGACAATCCAAAAACCATTACATTTAATGATACAGGTTATGATGGAGAAACTTCATCA
>NZ_JBFHHX010000269.1:0-1896 GCF_041596795.1 Lutibacter sp. | reverse complement strand
GGAGAATACTCAATTATGCGCCATATGATGAATTTAGAGAGTGTGGTAACTTATGAAGGAACACATGATATTCATTTATTAATTACTGGATTTGATATTACAGGAATACAAGCTTTTAAATAGGTTTTGAAAATAGTTTACAATAAAAAAGAGGTTGTTTAATAAGAGTTTATGACCGTCATTTTGAACTTGATTCAGAATCTCAAGATGAGAACCTGAATCAAGTTCAGGTTGACGAAAACATTACTTCTTAAACAGCCTCTTCTTTAATTATTCTACAATTACTTTTTTTCCTATTTTACCCGTTGTAGTATTTATTTGAACAAAGTAAAGACCTGAAGCAGCTTTTATAGGTAATAAAGTAGTTTCATTTGAAAACATATTTCTCCAAAAACCAAAACTTTGACCTAAACTATTGTATAAAATAACACTTTCTATTTCACTAGTTGTAGTATTTTTAATTTGTAGTTCAGATGTGGCATTATTCATAAATACAGTAATTCCGCTTTCCAAAATTTCTTCTTCAACACCTAACGTATTTTGAGGCTTAAACACCAATGAAAATCTATTTAAATATTCTCCTTTTGCTAATGTTATATCAAAAGATTGATTTTTAATAGTATGTGTAAGTCCTGTAACATTATCTTTAATATACAATTCTGTACTTTCATCAACATTTTCTAACGCATCTACTTTTATAGATATTTGTTCTCCACTAGATTTTATTCCTAATGGAATTTCCTTGTCTACATTAACATTATTTGATGCTTGAATTACATATTTTTTATCGTTAATAGTCCAAAACATATCATCGTCAAACATTTCATAAATTTCAGCTTCGTAACCCCAATCTACAGCATCACTTGTATTTTCATCAACAGTAAATAAAATTTGACGATGTGTTATAGAAGCTCCTTCAAATCCAATTCTAAATTTTGGACGAACATCTGCCGTTGTTTTGCTTGAGCTAGCAGTTTTACTAGCTTCACCTTTCATAAAAATAGAATTGCCTGAAGACTCTGTTTCAAAAACACGTTGTCCGTTATTAAATTCAATGGTTCCACCATCGGCATCAGCAACAACAAAAAAACCTTGGGCAATTGCTATATATTGCTCTGGTGTTTTTACAGGAGTGCCAAAAGGACTAACTTCTGGTAAAGCTCCTGCTGTAGCTGGAACTCCACCTGAGTTGTTTAATGTAGCGTAACCAGCTTGATAATCTTTTAAATTGTGTGAATTTCCACCATAATGTTCCCAAAAATATATAGCTCCTCCACCTCCTATTGAACCAGTTCCTGCTGGACCGTTATCAATTAAAAATTGAAATCCATCAATTGCAGACGGGTAAGGGTTTCCAACTAAATAATCATTGTTACCACCAACGGTTAATGTAATAGTTCCATTATTTGGTTTTCCAATAAAAACATAATTCTGATCTCCAGCACCTGGATCTCCCGCTCCTTTCATAGTATAACCCTCTCCTGGATTTAAACTTCCAGTACTCCCAATAGGAAACCATGAAGCATAACTACCATCAGGTGAATTTGTAAATTTATACATCCAATATGTACTTAATGTTAACGGTCCTGTTGAACCATCATATCCACTAGTGTACAAAATTGGACCTGGAGAACTTGCAACTGTTCCATCATTTAACACAGCTCCAATAGAATATGGTGAACCGTTTACTGCCCCTGTTGGAATTACTGGTGAAGACCATTGATTATACCTATATCTATTTCCAATACCTTGTTGATCTATTTCTATATAACCTGTACTTGCATTATCTAATGTACTACCAGTATTTTGAATTAGTTGTCCTTCACCGTCTAAATCTATAAAACCATTTAGTAATAAATTTCCGGCAATTTGTATATAGTTATCATAAACTATAAG
>NZ_JBFHHX010000268.1:0-1904 GCF_041596795.1 Lutibacter sp. | reverse complement strand
TGGTTTACAGAAGCCATTAAACTTTTTGAAGATAATAATATTGGATGGTCTTGGTGGCCATTAAAAAGAATTGAAACTATTGTTGGCCCATATTCAATAAAATTTACAGATGGCTATAAAAACATTCTAAATTATTGGAAAGGCGAAGCTTCAAAACCATCAGTAGAAACTGCTTATGCTGCAATAATGGAATTAGCAAATAATTCAAATAGTGCTAATTGTAGCTATCAAAAAGATGTTTTAGACGCCATGCTTAGGCAAACTAAAACAGATGAAACATTACCTTATAAAAATCATACAATTCCGGGAACTGTGTATATGAGCGATTTTGATTTAGGTAAAAATGGTTTTGCTTATTACGATCAAGATTATGCAAATTATCAACTTTCTACAGGTTCATTTCAAGCTTGGAATGATGGTTGGGTTTACAGAAATGATGGTGTAGATATAGTAAAAAGTACTGATGCTGTTAATAGTAATGGTTACTATGTTGGCTATGCAAAAAAAGGGGAATGGATGAATTACACTGTAAATATTAGCGAAACTGCAGTGTATAAAGCAGAAGTTAGGCTTGCGGCTCAAAGTAATGGAGGTCAGTATCATTTAGAGATAGATGGAGAAGAAGTTACAGCAACTAAAACTGTTGCAACAACTGGAGGTTGGGAAAAATTTCAAACCATAGAAATTCCTTCTATTAATTTAAATGCGGGCGAACACGTTTTAAAATTTCAATTTGATGCGGACACAGAATTTAACATTAGTAGTATCAAATTTTCAAAAACCGGAGAAACTTCAACAAGTAATTTTACAGCTATAAACGGAAATACAAATTCGGAAAATACTGTTGATGTTGTTGTAAACTTAGATTTAGATTTAACAACTGTAGCCAATTCAAAAAGTTACTTTACCTTATTTGTTAACAATGTAGAAACCCCAATAACTGCTGTTGAAACAACTTCCGAAAAAAATAGAAGCATTCAAATTACCACAAGTAAAACGCTAATTTATACAGATGTTATTAAAGTATCTTATAATGGAACAACTCTAAAATCTGAAACAGGAAAACTATTAGATGTATTTTCAAACTTAGAAATTAGAAATACACTAAACACACTTTTTGTACTTCCTACAAAAATAGAAGCAGAAAATTATGTTTCAATGGTTGGTTTAGCTACTGAAGATACTACAGATGATGGTGGTGGAAAAAACATAGGATATACAGATGCAAACGATTATGCAGATTATACAATTTACTCAGAAAATGCAGCATCATATAATGTTAACTTTAGATTAGCAGCACAGAGTAATACAGGTCAAATAGGTTTGTATTTGGTTGATGAAAATTTAAATGAAACGGAACTTTTAAAAGTTACTACTCCCGTAACTGGTGGTTGGCAAACTTGGTCAACTGTTACAAGTAAGGTAATTATTCCTGCAGGAATACATACATTAAGAATGCGTGTTTTAACAGGTGGTTTTAATTTTAATTGGATGGAACTTGTTCTAATAGAAACCAATGGAGATTTAGATGGAGATGGAATTTTAGATGAGAATGATAACTGCCCAAATACCACAGAAGGAGCAACTGTAGATATTAATGGATGTGAAGTATTTACCTTACCTGCAGATAATTTTAGTATTGTAGCAAATGGGGAAACATGTCCAGATAAAAAGAACGGAAAAATTATAATTACTCCAAAAGAAAATTATAATTACCAATTAACAATTAATGGTTTGGTTAGAAGTTTTTCAAACACCATTACCTTGGCAAGTTTAGCTCCAGATACCTATAATTTTTGTATAACTGTTGATGGGGAAACGTTTAAACAATGTTTTGAGCTTGTAATAGCTGCAGGTACAACAATATCGGGTAAAACTAGTGTTACAAACAATAAAGCAACCGT
>NZ_JBFHHX010000267.1:0-2023 GCF_041596795.1 Lutibacter sp. | reverse complement strand
TTCTCTCCAATCAAATTATTATATGCTTCTACAACAGCGTTATGTGTTATTGTTTTATGTTCAAAATAATCGATCAAATATTCTTTTTCTTCATCACTTGCGCCTAACTGTTTAATTATATTTGTTAAGTGCATTTTCATATGTCCTTTTTGAATTCCGGTGGTAGTTAAAGCTCGCAACGCTGCAAAATTTTGTGCCAATCCAGCAACCGCAATAATTTGCATTAATTCTTTTGCCGACGGATTATCTAACATTTTTAAGGATAATTTTGATAGTGGATGTAATTTTGTTAATCCGCCAACAGTTCCTAAAGCCAACGGAATTTCAATCCAAAATTTAAAAATTCCGTTTTCAATTGTTGCATTTGTTAAACTTTTATAACGTCCGCTTTTTGCTGCATAAGCGTGTGCGCCTGCTTCAATAGCTCTAAAATCGTTACCTGTTGCAATTACAACGGCATCAATTCCGTTCATAATTCCTTTATTGTGCGTAACCGCTCTATGTGGTTCAGCATTTGCAATTGCAACGGCTTGCACAAATTTCTGCGCAAACAATTCTGAATTTTCAGCATATAATTCTTCAACTTTACAACTTACTTCAGCGTGCACTAAACATTCAGGCACATAATTAGATAAAATACTCATAACCACCTGAATATCTTCTTTTTGAAATTCATGAGCAATGGCTTCTAAGCACGAATTTATAAAGTTTGCTCCCATACTATCAGCCGTTTCAAAAGTAACATGAAGTTGATAATAATTTTCTAACTCTGCAGTTTTATCGCGCAATTCAATATCCAAAATTCCACCGCCACGTTTTTTCATATTTTCGGTAATGGCTTCTGTAACTTTAAATAAATATTCTTTTTTTGAAGCAAAATAGGTTTGAAGTTCGTTTTTATCTCCTTCAAACATAAAATGAACCTGACCTATTTTAACAGTTGAAATTACTTTTGCCTTAAATCCTCCTCGTGTACTCCAAAATTTAGCAACTAAAGATGCTGCCGCAACAACCGAACTCTCTTCAATAGCCATAGGAATGGTATAATCTTTACCATTTATTACAAAATTAGGCGCAATTCCAAAGGGTAAATAAAAGTTGGAAATGGTATTTTCAATAAAATCATCATGTAAATCTTGTAAAACGGGATTGGAATTCCAATACTGCATTAAAATTTGTTTTACATGAATATCATTTTTAAAATAAGTTGAGACCAACCAATCAATTTTTTCTAATTTATTTAACTTAGAAAAGCCGCTAACGGTTTTAGACATTTTAGAGTGCATTTTATATTTTGACAAAGATAAATTATTAAATACTAAAAAAACAAAAACTGCTAATTGTGAATTTTTATGATTTATTTCAGGTCCGCTTTGCAAAAATTTTCTTAAACTTGACACTTATTAAAGACCCAAAAGTTTAATGAAAAACATATTTATCCTTTTTATAGCGATAACTTCCTTAGCTACAGCACAAAAAAAAGATATTACCATTGATGAAATTTGGAACGGCACCTTTAGAACAGAACGAATGAATTCGTTAAACTCTATGAATGGTGATTTTTACTCGTTACAAAATTTTGATAGAGCAACAAGAACAACCTCTGTTGATAAATTTAGTTACCAAACTTTAGAGAAAGTTGAAACCATTGTTGACAGTAAAAACTTAAAAGAAATTAAGTATTTTGAAAGCTATTCTTTTAATAACAACGAAACAAAATTAATTTTAGGCGTAGATTCAGAGCCTATTTATCGTCATTCAAGTTTAGGCATATTTTATGTTTATGATATTGCTACAAAAACATTGCAGTTAATTGATAGTGATAAAATTCAAGAACCAACTTTTTCTCCAGACAGTAAAAAAGTTGCCTATGCAAAAAACAACAACTTGTTTATTAAAAATTTAGAAACAAATGAAGTTACCCAAATAACTTCTGATGGTTTAAAAAACAGTATAATTAACGGTATTTGCGATTGGGTTTATGAAGAAGAATTTGCTTTTGTAAAAGCATTTGAATGGAGCA
>NZ_JBFHHX010000266.1:0-2081 GCF_041596795.1 Lutibacter sp. | reverse complement strand
TTGAAGCATTGGATGATTTCTTAACTCAAGTGAAAGTCCAATTAATGCAGCGTTGGCAATAGTATTATCTTTTCGGTTTAAGTATTTGTCAAAAAGATCAATAGTATTGTTATTATATTTTTTTAGTAAATATCTAAAAGCGGAAGTAGTAACTTGCTGATCCCTATCATTTACCATTGTTTCAATTTGAAAACATAAATTTTCGGTTTTTAAAAAGTATAAATTTTCAATTGCCAAGGCTCTAACTTTTGGAGATTCATGGATCAATAAATTTTTAATCGCTAAAAAGAATCGCTCATCTTTTGCCTCTAAAGTTTTTTGGAGCATATGTAAAATTTGGTTTTCAGTTCCTGTATTTAAAACCCTGTTTACAGTTTCTATAATTGAAGTTATTGCAATTTCTTTTTTGGTTGTTTTTTCTTTTTTTATTTGTGTAGTGTCTAGCAAATTTTTAAATGAAATAATGTATTCTTTTCTTAAATGATAGATAAAATACAACCAAACTGATATTAAGGCAATAATAATTAAACTTATATAGGTAGATGAAATATCCAGTCCGTTAACAAAAAATATTAAAATAAAACCTGCAAGACCAGTAGCAATACTGTCAACAACAACATCTGTAAACGTTTTTGTTTTCTTTTTTGTTTCTATTGGTATTGGTATAGAAAGTAATTCTGTAGCCGCTTTATTTACCGATTGTTTTAAACTTCCATCAATAATTTTAATGGCAATTATTATCCAAAGTTGGGGAATAAATAGTAATAGAAATGAGCCAATTAAAATACCCGAAGGCAACCAAAGTAACGATTTTCCAACACCAAATGTTCCAACAATACGCTGCGTTAAAAATAGTTGAACAAGCAATGAAATTACACTTAATGTAGAGAACCAAAACCCAAAGAAAGAGGTTAATTCTTCTTGATCTTCAATTAACCTTGAAGCATAATCACTGTACTGATAATCAACCAGTTTGGCAACCAAAACACTTAATCCAATTACAATGGCAATTAAGCTTAAAAGTTTAGATTGTTTTATTAATTTAAAAGGAGATTCTCCTTTTGGATTTGAGCGTAATGAAACCTGAAAAGTGTTTAATTTTGTAACTTCGTTTTTCCAAATATTTTTTGTGATAGGTAAACAAAAAGCCAATAGAAAAGCTGCAACAAAAAGTAATACTTCGGTTCTTAAAAAAGTGGTTAATATAGATGTTAAATAACCTCCAAAAATTCCTCCTGCAATAGCTCCAGCTCCAATAAATCCAAAAACACGTTTTGCTTCGCGTACGTTATATACTAAGTTTGCTAAAATCCAAAATTGCGAAGCTGTTAATAATCCAAAAATAGCTACCCAAACATAAGGAATGTATAAAATGTATCCGCCAGCTAAATTAAAAGTTAATGCAATTCCAAAAACTATTAACGAAATTATAGAACCAATTATAGTTCCTTCAATAACTTTATTTAGTGGTTTTTTTTCTAAAATTTTATCGTAAAAGTAAGAGCCAATTATTGCCATTATTGCTGTTAATACATAACCAAGCGGCAAAGCATCGGCGGTTAATTCTGATAAAAAAAGAGAATTTATAGTAGGTTTTACTATTAATAATGTTGTTATTATTAAAAAAATATTAAGCTGAAGTAACAATGTTTTATGAAGTTCTTCCTCTTTTAAATCAAATACTTGTAAAATATATCTTTTAAGAGTGATGATGTTAAACATTTAAACTGCTTTTTTAAAAGGGTGAAGAAAAATTTTATTAAAGATATTGAAATGAATGATGCAAACAAAAAAATTTGTTTGAAAGAAGCTTAAATTTAATATAGAAGTTTTATTAACGGCTTAATAGAGCCTTTTCAATTGGTTTTACTAAGTTTCTAATAATTTTTTCACCGGAAGTATCATCAACTAAGGCAACTAAAATATAACGTCTTTTAGGATTTTTATCCCAAACTAAAATAGAATCTGAGTGAAAGTTTTTCCAAGAACCAGATTTTCTGAATAAGCGTGCATTTGGAGCAATTTGATCTAGTGTATTTACAAATTTATGGTGTAAGGCTGGTTTTTCCATTATTCCTAAC
>NZ_JBFHHX010000265.1:0-2097 GCF_041596795.1 Lutibacter sp. | reverse complement strand
TTATTACTTGCCCAACCACCTAATAAAATTCCAATAACACCAATAGATGAAATTGCAATTAAAAAGAAAAGCCCAATATTTATGTCAAATGCTTGAAATTCTTGTGTAAAAGGGAAAACTGATAGTGCCATTAAAGACGATACAATTACAAAATATGGTGCTAAATTGTATAAAAATTTATCAGCTTTTACCGTTCCAGTTAATTCTTTTGAAACCAGTTTTAAAGCATCTGCCATTGTTTGTAATAATCCCCAAGGTCCAACTCTGTTTGGTCCTAAACGTAATTGAAACCAAGCAGCTACTTTACGTTCTAATAAAACAAGATACAAACCCGCAACTGCAAAAATCACTAAATATATTAATGCAATGGTAATCATTGTACCAATATTTGCCGCACCTTCAGACATAAAGCCTGATAGCAATTTGGTAATGGTTTCTGTAATGTTTAATGCTATTTTCATTGTATATATTTTATCTATCAATATCTGGAATTACAAGATCTAAAGTTGCCATAGTTGCTACTAAATCTCCAATTTTACTTCCTACTGAAATATGATTTAACAGTGATAAATTTGAAAAACCAGGAGAACGGAATTTTAATCGGTATGGATTTTTAGTTCCTGTACTGTTGATATAAACTCCTAATTCACCACGTGCAGTTTCAACTTTTTGATAAAACTCACCTTTTGGTAATTTTATAACTGCATTGGTTGCTACTTGAACATCGCCTTCAGGAATATTATCAATTAATTGTTCTATGATTGATAAAGATTCCCACATTTCCTGAATTCTCACTTGGTAACGTGCAAAACTATCTCCATCAGTTTTTAATACTTCATTAAATGTTACTTTATCTAAAGCGCTGTATGGATGGTATTTTCTAACATCACAAGAATAACCAGAGCCACGACCAACTGGACCAGAAGCTCCAAATGAAATAGCATCTTCTTTGGTTAAAATTCCAACGCCTTTCATACGTTTTTGAAAAATTACGTTTCCAGTAAGTAAGGTATCGTATTCAGGTAATTTTGTTTTAAAATGCGCAATAAATTCCTTGGTTCTTTTTACAAAATTTGGATGTATATCAAACATTAAACCACCTGGAATGTTGTAGTTCATAGTTAAACGAGCGCCACAAGTTTCTTCAAATATATCGTTAATCATTTCTCGATCTCTAAAACCGTAAAAATAAGTAGTCAATGCTCCAACATCCATTCCCATAACTCCCCACCATAAACAGTGTGATGCAATTCTTGTTAATTCACCAATTATGGTTCTAATAACTTTTACTCGGTCTGGAATTTCTAATTCAAGTGCATTTTCAACAGTTAAGCAAACCGCTTCATTATTTATGTGTGAAGACAAATAATCCATTCTATCTGTTAAATGAACAATTTGCTGATAGCTATCGCGCTCGCACATTTTTTCGATAGAACGATGAATGTAGCCCAAATCTGGTTCAACTTTTTTAATAATTTCACCATCAATGGTTAATAATAAACGCAAAACACCGTGAGTTGCAGGGTGTTGAGGTCCCATATTAATGAAATATTCTTCCGATTTTAAGTTGCTATTTTTTATAGTTGTATCCATAATTACTTAATAACCATATTAATTTCATCTACATAGTCTTTTCTTAAAGGAAATCCTTCCCATTCATCAGTTAAAAACAAGCGTTTTAAATTTGGATGGTTATTAAATTTTATTCCAAAAAAATCGAATACTTCGCGTTCGTGAAATTCAGCTGTTCTCCAAATATCGTAAACAGAATCAAACGTTGGATTTTCTCTATCTTCCGTTTGAACTTTTACAACAATAATATGTCTGTGTGTAGTAGATTCTAAATGATAAATAACACCTAATGCTTTTTCGTAATCAATACCAGTTAAACAAAATAAATAATCGAAACTAGTTTCGGTATTGCTTTTTAATTGTGATAATAATTGGTGTAATTGGTCAGGTTTTACAGAAATATTTAAGAATTGAGAACCTTCTTCAGTAAATTCCAGTTCAGGAATCCAGCTGCTAATTAAGTTTTGTAATGCTTCGTTGGTCATAAATTATTCTTTTATAGTCCTTCATCAAACCCATCAACAG
>NZ_JBFHHX010000264.1:0-2123 GCF_041596795.1 Lutibacter sp. | reverse complement strand
AATTTTAAAACGTCACTCCTGGGCAAGTTGGGATGAGTTTGAACAAATCTTCGGAATGCCAATTCGTATAGCAAAACTTGGAACTTTAAGCGATGATGTTAAACAAGAAGTTGCAGGCTGGTTAAAAAGTATGGGTACTGCTAGTTATGGTGTTTTCCCTCAATTTGCCGATATTGAAATAAAGGAAAGTAACAACCGTGATGCTTTTAATGTATTTATGAAAAAAATTGAAACGGTAGACTCTCAGCTTTCAATTTTAATTAATGGGCAAACTATGACCACCAGTGATGGTTCTAGTCGTTCTCAAGCTGAAGTACACGAGCGCACGCAAGAAGAGTTGACAGATGCAGATATGCGTAATGTTATTAACTGGATAAATGATCACTTAGTACCTTTGTTACGCTATTGTGGTTACGACATTAAAGAAGATGAGCATATTGGCGTAGAAATGATTACAGATCCTGTTGAAAAAATGACCATTGATGAAAAGATTATGCAATCTTCAGGTTACAAACTTTCAAAGGAATATTTAGAAAAAACCTACGGAGTGGAGTTGGAAGACATCCAAGCACCTGTAGAACCAACACCACCAAAAAATAAAAAAGATTTGAGGTCTCCTGAAAAAGAAGACGAAAAAAAAAAGGAGTAAAACTTCTTGATTTATATTACAGGTCGCATTGCTGTGGTACCATTGTTTTAGCGGATAACAGCAACCATTTAAACATTGATAAAAATGTAATTAAACAGTTGTTAAATGATATTTACAGCAATGCCGAACCAAATAAAAGAGCCTTGTTTAAAGAGGTGTTTGGCAACCTTTCTGCAGGAATTGTAGAAGGCTACGGAAAAAACTTTCCAAACATAAAATACAACACTGCAGATTTTAAAATGTTAACCGAGTTAAACTACAACGCTGGCGTGTTTGCTGTGTTTAAAAACCACGCTCAAATAAAAGAAACGGTTAAACTACTCAAAAATGAAGATGGTAGTTTACGTTCTAAAAAGGACTTTATTTCGGAGGCTCAAAAGTTAAGCGACAAATACAATAAAACCTATTTAGCTACAGAATACGACCAAGCAGTTGGCTCAGCTCGTATGGCTAAAAAATGGCAAGATATTGAGCGCACCAAACATTTATACCCAAACATTAGATATGTAGCGGTTATAGACGATAGAACTCGCCAACTCCACAAACAGTGGCACAACATAATTTTACCTATTGAGCATCCTTTTTGGGATACGCATTACCCACCAAACGATTGGGGATGTAGATGTATGGTGCAAAGAACCGATAAAGATATCCAGGACAACGGTGTTGATGTAAATACCATACCAGCATTGCCAAAACAGTTTAATATGAATGTTGGTAAAACTGGTAAAGTATTTAATTATGATCACCCATATTTTAACACCACCAATTTTTCTGAAGTAGCTGAATTAGCAAAAACAGCCTTATTGCGTTATCAAACAACTGAAATATACGCTACATTAAAAAACACATTTAAATTGCCTGTAAGCTCTCAATTAGGTAAAGTAGGTATCAATAACAAAGCAATTAAAGAAGCGTTAAACAAACCCCATAAAAACGGCTATTTTAAAAACAATTTACTGTATGATTTAAAAGCTGTTTTAATAGATGCTTTTTATATAGGAAGTTCAGAACCATTTAAGGAAGTTGGGCATTGGAAAACATACCATTATTTAAGAGTAAAAGATTTTGAAGATATGATTGTAATAATACGAGAAGATTTTAAAGGGCAATTTTTCTTTTACAGTATTACAGATAAAGTAAAACTCTAAAGCCATTGCCTTGAGGGATACAGTCCAACAGGAGATACACTTTAGAGTTTCAATACTACAAATGTAGTAAATTATTTTCAGTTACGCAGTTTTACCGTAAACACCTTCATTGTTTAAAATGGCGGTTATGGTTCTAGCTGATAAAAAGAACTGCTCAGATACCATATCAATAACAGCATCATTCCGCCACTTGGGGTTTTTTGCTGCAATTTCTCTGTAACGCTTTTTTATATTTGCGTTGCGTAGCTGTATTAAATGTGTGTTGCGTGCCATAGGATTGACACAAAGATAATTAAGGTAATAATACTATGCAATTTTAATTT
>NZ_JBFHHX010000263.1:0-2176 GCF_041596795.1 Lutibacter sp. | reverse complement strand
GAAGAATTGATATTGAAGTTTGCTAACTTCTTAAAAGATACAATATAATGGAATTGGAGCAATTACAGGCGGCTATTAAAGCCCACGATTTAGAATTGGTTATTGGACTGGAAACTCACGTTCGATTAAATACTAAAACCAAGTTATTTTGTTCTTGTCCAAATCAAGAAATTGAAACACCAAACCAAAACATTTGTTCGGTTTGTACTGGTCAAATGGGTGTTTTACCAGCATTGAATAAAGAAGCAATTACAAAAGCCATCTATTTTGGTAAAGCGGTAGATTCTTCATTTTCTAATGAAGTAATCTCTTGGGATAGAAAACATTACGAATATCCTGATAACCCGAAAAACATACAAATTACACAATATCACAATCCTATAATTCCGGACGGACAAGTTTCTTGTTACCGAAATGATGGTTCTCAGTTTACGGTTAATTTAACGCAAGTGCATATAGAAGAAGATGCGGCAAAATTAATGCACGAAAAGAAAGTTTCTTTGGTTGATTTTAACAAAGCCGGAGTTCCTTTAATAGAAATTGTTACTGAACCTTGCATTAGAAATATTGAAGATGCCTCCATTTATGCACAGTACATTCAGCGTATTGTGCAAAACTTAGGAATTTCAGAAGCAAATCTTGAAAAAGGTGAATTTAAATCGGATGTTTCGGTTTCGCTTCGTAAAAAAAGAAGCTACGATTTAAATCCTAGAACTGAAATAAAAAACTTGAATTCATTCAAGTTTATGGTAGAAGCTTTAAAAGAAGAAATTGAAAAACAATTCAACTATTATGTTGAACATAAAGAATTTAGACCAGATCAAACCACTGTTTTATGGGATGCCGATTTAAAGCAAACTAAAACAATGCGTAAAAAGGAATTTGAAGCCGATTATCGTTTTATTTCGGAGCCAGATTTACCTTTTGTAAACATAAAAGATGTTGTAAATGTTATAAAAGTTGACAATAGTGCATTGCCGTATGCGGTTGAATCTATTTTAATTAAAGGCGGGGTTTTACCACAAGATGCTAAGTTTTTTACGGCAGATGCTGATCGTTCTAAAACATTTATGGCGATAAATAATGTACTGAAAGACCCATCATTTGTAGCTAAAACCTTGGTAAATAATTTAAGTGCCGATGAATATTCAAAAATTAAAAATATTGAGCATTTAATAGAAATTTTCCAATTATTTAAAGCTGAAAAAATTACAGTTGTTTTAGTTCAAAATGCCATTACTGCCTATTTAAAAGATAGAACTTTTGATTACAATAAATATTTTGAAGAAAATACCATTTCAGAGACTCAAATTAAAAATGCTATTGATAAAGTAATTTCAGAAAATGAAGCCATTGCCAATGAAATTAAAGCCGGAAACCAAGGAAAAGCTGGTATTTTAGTTGGTAAAATAATTACAATAATTGGAAAAGGAGCATCAGGAAAAGTAATAAGAGAAGGTATTTTAGCTGCTTTAGGTGCTGATGAAATGCAAGCTTCAAAAAATGAAGCTCAAAAATCAAAAACAGAAAGCGCAACTACTTCATCCAAAGAACAAGAAGAAGTATTGCCAGAAATTCCTATTGTTATAAAAGAGAGGTACAGAACGCATTTAACTTCTAGTTTATCAGAAAAAAACATCAACGAAAAAATATCTTTGGCTGGTTGGGTTGCAAGTGTTCGTGACCACGGTGAATTAATCTTTATTGATTTACGTGATTCTAGTGCAGAAATTTTTCAGGTTCGTTTAAGCAGAGAATCGTTTCCTAATTTAGATGAATTGGTAAAATTAAAACCAGAATCTGTAATTATGGTTACTGGTGTTGTGGTACAACGTAATGCCGATGATTATAATGCGGTTTTACGTACTGGTGAAATTGAATTAGAAACTTCGGAATTAGAAATTTTGAATCTTTCTAAAACATTACCTTTTGAAATAAAAAGAGCGACAAAAACCAGTGAAAATGTTCGTTTTCAATATAAGTTTTTAGATCATAGAAATGATGATGTTAGACGCGTTATTGTAAACCGCCATAAAGTTATTAAATTATTACGTGATGTTTTAGATGCAGAGAATTTCTTAGAAATTGAAACACCAATTTTAAGTGCAGGAACCGATGAAGGCGCACGTGAGTTTATTGTTCCAACACGTAAACAACCAGGATTCTTTTACACGTT
>NZ_JBFHHX010000262.1:0-2254 GCF_041596795.1 Lutibacter sp. | reverse complement strand
TCAAAAAGAATCTGCTAAGAACTCTCAAGAAAAAGCCGCAAAAAAAATGAAGAAAATGGCAGAATCTTTTAATTCAGCTATGGAAGCTTCTGAAGGAGAATCTATTGATGAGGATATTGATGACTTGCGTAAAATTGTTGAAAATTTAATTGAATTCTCTTTTCAGCAAGAAAATTTAATGAATAGTTTTAATGGAAAGGATACAAATCATCCTGAGTTTCCTAAAAATTTAAAAGAGCAACAAAAGTTAAAGGTTTACTTTGAGCATATAGACGATAGTTTGTATGTCTTATCATTGAGTTTAGTTAAAATGGGAAATGATATTCAAAAAGAAGTTTCTCAAGTGCATTTTAATATCGATGAATCATTAGTTAGTTTTACGGATAATTTAATCGATCAAGGAATTTCGAATCAACAATTTGTAATTACATCAGCTAATAATTTAGCAAATTCTTTAAGTAATTTATTGGAGAGTTTAATGAATGCTTCGCCTAGTTTTGGAAAAGGAAAAGGGAAAAGTCAAGAATTTAGTTTACCTGATATTATTAAAAAACAAGGTGATCTTTTAAAAAAAATGAAAGATGGTTTAAAACCTGGTGAAAATTCTGGCGCTAATAAGGGTGATAAAAAAGGAAATTCTGGTAATGAAGGTTCTGAAAGTGTAAACAAAGAATTGTTTGAGATTTATAAAGAACAGGCAATGTTAAAAGAAGCTTTAGATAAAATTTTGGGAAAAGGTTCAAAAAATGGGAATGGAAATGAGAGTTTAAAGCAAATGGAGGAATTAGAAAATGAATTATTAAAAAGAGGATTGGATGAAAATTCTATTAATAAAATGCAACAGTTGTTGTATGAATTATTAAAATTGGAAGAAGCAAAAAAAGAGCAAGGTGAAGATGATGAAAGAAAATCTGAAACAAATTTAGATTTATTTGATGAAAGATTAATTAAGAAATTAGAATTGCAGAATCAGTATTTTAATTATAATGAAATATTAAACAGACAATCATTACCTTTGCGCTCGCTTTATAAAAAGAAAGTGCAAGAATATTTTAAAACAAATCCAGATTAAAATGATTTTATTTAATTACGAAACCGAATTTGAATTAGGTAATGAAACAGGTATTGAAAAATGGGTAAGTAAAGTTATTAGTTATTACGGTTTTGAAGAGGGAGAAATAAATTATATATTTTGTGATGATGATTATTTACTTAAATTGAATGTTGAATTTTTAGAACACGATACATTTACTGATATTATTAGTTTTGATTATACTTTAGGTAAGTTAATTAGTGGAGATATTTTTATTTCTATTGAAAGAGTTCGTGAAAACGCACTAAATTTCGATCAAACCTTTGAAAATGAATTAAATAGAGTAATAATTCACGGAATTTTACACTATTTAGGGTTTAAAGATAAAAGTTCTACTGAAAAATCAGTAATGAGAGCAGAAGAAGATAGATGTTTATCTTTTTTAACGGAAGTTTAGTGTTCCACGTGGAACGCTAAATTTATTTTTTTATAAAACTTAATAACGTTCCACGTGGAACACTATTATATAAGATATGTTTAATACAGAATACGATGTTATTGTAGTTGGTGGTGGTCACGCAGGAAGTGAAGCTGCAGCTGCAAGTGCAAATATGGGTGCTAAAACTTTATTGATTACAATGAGTTTGCAAAATATTGCTCAAATGAGTTGTAATCCTGCTATGGGTGGAATTGCAAAAGGGCAAATTGTACGTGAGATTGATGCGTTAGGTGGTTATAGTGGAATTGTAACAGATGAAAGTGCTATTCAATTTAAGATGTTGAATAAATCTAAAGGTCCAGCAATGTGGAGTCCAAGGGCTCAAAGTGATCGTATGCGTTTTGCTGAATGCTGGAGAAATATGTTGGAGCAAACTTCGAATTTAGATTTCTTTCAGGATATGGTTAATGGGTTGGTTTTTGAAGGTGATAAAATTGTTGGGGTTAAAACAACCTTAGGTATTGAAATTAAATCCAAGGCAGTTATTATTACGGCAGGTACTTTTTTAAATGGATTAATTCATATTGGTGATAAAACATTTGGTGGAGGTAGAGCCGGTGAAAGAGCGTCGACAGGAATTACGGAAGATTTAGTAAAAGTAGGTTTTGAAGCTGGTAGAATGAAAACTGGAACACCACCAAGAGTGGATGGAAGAAGTTTAGATTATTCTAAAATGATTGAACAACCTGGTGATGAAAATCCAGAAAAATTCTCATATTCCG
>NZ_JBFHHX010000261.1:0-2284 GCF_041596795.1 Lutibacter sp. | reverse complement strand
TTGTGAAGAAAATTTTCATAGAAAGTAGTTGATATTGATTTAGTTAGCAAGGTTAAAAAATCAATAATAATTTTTAGTTAAGAATTTAATAATTGTGAAAATCTTAAGATTTCAATGCTGAACTTATCGATTTACACGTTGCTTTTAAATTGCTTACTTGTTTTTAAATGATTTCTATCATTGGAAAATAGAAGGTTTTGTGGATTAAACTATTAGAACTGGTACCCGTTATTACATCTTTGTTTTGTCCAGTATATTCACCATTTACTAAATTATAAGATGTCATAACAGCCATAGCGCCTGCATCAACACCGGCTTCAAACGCTGGTAAATAAATTTCGTGTAAAGTTCTTTTATCAACTACAGAATTAGATGTTCTTCTCTTGTAGTCTGTATTATTGGCTACAAAGTGTTTTAAAGTAGCCATTGTACCTGTGTTTTGCATTCCTACTACATAATTTTCTATCATTCTAGCAGCTAGGTATGGGTCTTCTCCAAAGTATTCAAAGTTTCTACCGTTTTGTGCAACACGATAAATGTTCATTCCAGGTCCAAGTAACACTGCAATTTCACCAGCTCTACACTCTTCACCAATAGATTTTGCATAATTACCTGCCAACTCCTTATTCCAAGTACTTGCTAAAGCAATTGGACTTGGGAAAGCGACTGATTTTTCAAGCTGATCGTCAAGATGTGAACGTATGTTTACTCCCTGAGTAGCATCTGAGAGGTACATGGCTGGAACATTAAACTTTTCAAATCCTTTGGTAAAAAACACATTATGACCTCCAATTAATGAAATTTTCTCATCAATGGTCATCTGATTAAGAATTTTTAATGCTTGCTCTTTGGCATTATTATATGAAATTGGCGGTTGAAAAGGTTGAAACATGGTTTCTGTTTTATATTCTTGGTTATTAAGTGAACTACAAGCACTGATAAGAATTAATATTAAAAGTAATGGTACTGATCTCTTCATGATGTACTGTAAATATATAAGGTTAAGATTAATAATTTAAAGATAATTAAAAATATTAAAAAGGGAATAATATAAAAATAACTATTAATCAAAAGTCTATGCCTTTATGATTAATAGTTAATTATTAGTCTTTTTGAATGATACATTACTGGTTTAAATGCCAGGATTTTTCTACGGAAAATTGGATGCTAGTTAATAAAGTAACAACCAGATTTTTGAACTAAAATAATTTATGTTTTTTTGTGATGTTATGGTTAGTTTATTTAGAAATATTTTTTAATGCTTCGATGATCTCATCAGGTTCTGAACGAGTTCTATAATCAACATTAACATAGTTCCATTTAACTATTCCGTCAATTCCTAATAGGAAAGTAGCTGGAATTGGTAATACACTGCTGTTTCCGTTATTAATTTTTTTTAAATCAAGGTTTCTATCTATTCGCATATGCTCCAATAAAAATTCTGGAACTTCCCAAGCAACTCCATATTGTGAAGCAACTTTTGCGTCTTGGTCAGACAATACAATAAATTCCATTTCACTAATTTCATTTTTTGTCATTGATGAGTCAGGTACTTCAGGGCTTATGGCAACAAGAGTAGCACCAAGTTTTTGAATATCTTTTAATTTATTTTGTAAAGCGCGTAATTGTAGATTACAATATGGACACCAACTACCACGATAAAATGTAATAACTACAGGACCTTTATTTAATAAGCTAGATAATGATATTGGGTTTCCAAGAGGATTAGGTAAATCAAAATTTGGAGCTTTTTCTCCAATTTTAATAGCTTTTTCTCCTTGTTGAAAAGCTTTTGCTTTAAAAATTATATCATCAACGCCTTTCATAAACTCAGGATTATTTTTTCGTCCTTCAGCAATTTTAGCATCGGTTAGTTCTTTCAGTTTTTGCATTTTTCTTTTATATTATGATAATTTTAATATATGGTGTTAATTACCTACAACGGTTTTGGGTTTGCTTTTGTTGCGTGTGTTTTGTTCAAAGTTAGTTAAAAATTTAAAACATTCGAATTATCAGAGGTTAATCGTACAATGAACTAATTAATCAATGAAATAAACCAGAAGTTGGCAACTGGCTTTTAATCATTGTGTCAATAAAAAATCACAGTAATAGTGAAATATACTACTGTGATTTTCAAAATAACATTAATTTGTTAAAAGGCTGAATTATAGATTAGGATAATTATCTACATCATAGAATCCAGTAATGTCTTTTAATTTCTGTCATTTTTTTGTTTTAATTTTTAAAACTCTTGTATAGTAGGACGAATTACTAGTTCGTTAAT
>NZ_JBFHHX010000260.1:0-2296 GCF_041596795.1 Lutibacter sp. | reverse complement strand
TTATCTAAAGGACAAATTGAAAATTTAACTTCAATAGCTCAACAAAACGGTTTAGGTGGTTTAGCGTATATTATTGTAAATGAAAATGAATTACAATCGCCAATTATTAAATTTTTAGGTGAAGATATTGCAGCAGGAATTATAAAAGTTACCAATGCACAAGTTGGTGATATTGTATTTTTCTCAGCAGCAGATTATGCAACTGCTAATAAAGCTTTAGACGCTGTTCGTCAGGAATTAGGTAAACTATTACATTTAATAAATCCGAAAGAATTACGTCCGGCTTGGGTAATAGATTTCCCAATGTTTGAAAGAACCGATGAAGGAAATTGGACATTTACACACAATCCTTTTTCAATGCCTGCTGTGTACGATATAGAAAAACATATGAAAGGCAATGATGCTGAAATTGGAACAATTATAGCCCAACAATACGATTTAATTTTAAACGGTTACGAAATTGGTGGAGGATCGGTTCGTGCACATAAAGCTGAAATTTTAGAAGCAACTTATAGAAATATGGGTTACAATAAAGAAGAAATGATTAAAAGTGTGGGAACTATGTACAAAGCTTTTCAATACGGAGCACCACCACACGGTGGAATTGCTTGGGGAGTTGACCGTTTAATGATGATTTTAGAGAAAAAAGCTTCTATTAGAGAAGTTATGGCATTCCCAAAAACTGGAACAAGTGAAGATTTATTATTTGGAGCGCCATCGCTTTTATCTGATAAAAAGGTAGAAGAAATGAATGTGAAGATTATTAGAAAATAAATAAAATTTAAAAGAGGCCGTCTAAATAGTTGGTTTTCGTCAACCTGAACTTGTTTCAGGTTCTCATTCTGATGAAGAATCAAGTATGTTAAGATTCTGAAACAAGTTGAGAATGACGACTTTTAACTCTGTTTAGACAGCCGCTTTCTTTATAAATTATAGCCCACAGTAAACATTACAATTCTTGGTAAAATATATGTTTTTTGATCAGAAATTATATAGGATGAAAAGCTATTTGAATTTTTAAATTTTACATTAAATAAATTTTGAGCATCTAGTTTAAAACTCCAAGCACTGTCTTCATTTTTATAGGAAAGCGTTGTATTTGCTAATTGGTACTTATTTTTTTGATTTGAAGTTTTATTCGTATAGTTGTAATTTTCGTACTCAAAAGAAAAAATAAAACCTTTTAAAAAATCATAATCTATGTTTAAATAAGGCTGATTGGTCACAAATTTTGAAGTTTGATTGCTTGATGTGAAATTACCAAAATCTTGTTTAAAACCTACTTCAACTGTTGGAAATTTATCAAACAATGTTTTTGCTAATACTGTATAACCAATACTGTTATTTTTATTTGTAACCACTTTAGTATCTATATTTTGAATATAGGACAACCTAGAAGCTTGTGTATTGATTCCGTATTTTATATTCTTTATTTTTTTATCAATAGTTACACTAAAATTTAATTGCTCTTCAGGATTATTTATAAGTATTGGAGAAATAAATTGATTGGTTTCTTCAAACTGAACAGCGTTTTGAATTCCTTTTACTTTTTTACTATAATTAATAGCACTAAACAACATTAAGCCTCTGTACAAACTAAATCTGTTATAATAAATACGGGCTGTATGAAATAGTTCATTTTCTAAGTTTTCATTTCCTTTAAATACGGAATTATACGAACGTAAATAAAAACGGTTTGCTAATTTTGAAGCATCGGAAAAAGATGTTTTCAACTGATAGTTTATTTTTATTTTTTTAGAGTTGCTAAACTCTATTTTTGCTGAAAAATCTGGTAGAAGTACTGTTTTTTGATGATTCTCACTTGTAACTTGGCGTGTTTCCCAATTGTAATTGTGCAAAAAAGCACCTTGCTTTAATTCAAAAATACCTGCTTTAAATTTGTAATGCACACCCACAAATAAATCGTTGAGCGTTAAATCTATAGCATTTCCAAAACCTGAGTTATCAAAACTGTTCACAGAACCATCCGCTAACAACTGACTATCTTCCGTTACAAAAGAGTCTTTAGTATAGTTATTTCCAATAGTGGTATAAATGTGATTGTAATTATTAAGCACCCAATAATGCTTAAAAATACCATTAATGGTAGTAGTTGTTGTTTCTTTTAACTGGTTAATACTATACATATCCGATACTTCTACGGGAATTAATCCTTGTAAAATTGGCTGATTTGTTTCCCACAGCGTAGTTGGATTATTTTCATCTAAAACAGCATCAACAGCAAATGAAAAGGAATGCTTTTGGTTCATTTTTTTATGCCATTCTATATTTTGAT
>NZ_JBFHHX010000259.1:0-2304 GCF_041596795.1 Lutibacter sp. | reverse complement strand
TAACAACCAAGCATATTCTTTAAACCCATTTCCAAATATTTCTAAAGCTTCGGCATATTCTAACTGATTATTTTTTAAAAATGGTATAGTTGTTTTTGTCGATTTTTTTGCTTCACCAAATAATACTGGAATTCCATCCTCTGCTACATATTGAAATTTTACAGGAAGTTTCTCTTTCATTGTTACACTTGGATGAAAATAAAACATTGCACCCACAAAAATTCCTAAAGAAATTTGACCAGCAATTTTAAAACGCCCTTTTAATCCTTCTTTATCTTTTTTAAATACTTTTATATAATCATCTACAAAACCAATAATTCCCATCCAAACAGTAGTTATTAATAAAATAACTATGTAAACATTGTCTAATTCAGCTAATAGCAAAACAGGAATTAGTGTTGCCAAAATAATTATAACACCTCCCATTGTTGGCGTTCCGGCTTTTTCTACTTGACCTACCAAACCTAAATCTCTAACAGATTCACCAACTTGTTTACGTTGTAAATAATTAATTATTCTTTTTCCGTAAATGGTTGAAAATAATAATGAAAGTATAAAAGCTAATGCCGAACGAAATGATATATACTGGAACAAACCTGCTCCAAATACATCAAATTGCTTGTCTAAATAATCAAATAAATAATATAACATATTGTTAATTTTCTACGCTTGTAATAATTCAGTTATTTTCTCGAAATCATCAAAATGAGTTCGCACACCTTTAATTTCCTGATAAGTTTCATGACCTTTTCCAGCTATTAAAATAATATCTCCTTTATTAGCCAGTTTAGTTGCTGTTTTTATTGCTTGCTCCCTATCTAAAACCGAAATTGTTTTTTTATAATTATGAGGCTCAACTCCACTTTCTACTTCATTTAATATTACCTGAGGATCTTCACTTCTTGGATTATCTGAAGTAAAAATTACTTGCGAACTTAATTGAGATGCTATACGCCCCATAATAGGGCGTTTAGCTTTATCTCGATCCCCACCGCATCCCACAACGGTTATAACTTGTTCGTTTCCAGTTCTAATATCATTTATAGTTTCTAAAACATTTTTTAATGCATCTGGTGTATGTGCATAATCAACAATTGCAATTACACCTTCTTTTGATGTAAAATGCTGAAAACGCCCACTTACACTTTCTAACTCACTTATTAAGGTTAAAGATTCCATTGCGTTTAAACCTAATAAATCTGCCACACCATAAACAGCAGTAAGATTATAGGCATTAAAACTTCCTGTTAATTTTGTCCAAACCTCTAATCCATTTATATTTAAAAATAAACCTGAGAATTGATTTTCTAAAATTTTAGCTTTGTAATTAGCCATTGTTTTTAGCGCGTAAGAATATTTTTTAGCGCTTGTATTTTGAAGCATTACTTCACCATTTTTATCATCAATATTTACTAAAGCAAATGCCGTTTTTGGTAATGAATCGAAAAATGATTTTTTCACATCTCTATACTCAATAAATGTTTTGTGATAATCTAAATGATCGTGTGTTAAATTTGTAAAAACACCACCTGTAAATTGCAATCCTTCTGTTCTTTTTTGATGAATTCCATGAGAACTTACCTCCATAAAACAGTAATCGCAACCAGCTTCTACCATTTCATTTAAATACTTATTTATTAATAAAGAATTTGGCGTTGTATGGGTAGCTTCATATTGAGTTTTATCAACCAAAATTTTTACAGTTGATAGTAATCCTGCGCTAAATCCTGCTTTTTGAAATAACGTATATAACAAGGACGCTATGGTAGTTTTTCCATTAGTACCTGTAACACCAACTAATTTTAATTTAGATGATGGATTGTTGTAATAATTTGATGCAATAATAGCTAAAGCAGTATCAGAATTTTCCACCTTCACATATATTATTGCTGGATTTAAATTCTCTGGAAAATCTTCACAAACAATAACAGTTGCTCCAAGTTCAATAGCTTTATCAATAAACTTATGTCCATCAAACACCAATCCTTTTTGAGCAACAAAAAGACTATCCTTTTTAACAGCTCTTGAATCAAATTCTACAGTAGAAATTGACCTATCTGTATTTCCGTGAACAGCAACTACAGCAACCTTATATAATATGTCTTTTACTAATTTCAACTATGCTAATTTTATAACTATTATTTTACCTTTTTCTAGTTTCGATCCAACTTCTATTGACTGTTCTATAACTTTTCCTTTACCTTCTAGCTTTACTTTTAACCCTAAATTTTCAAGTAAAGGAATGGCGTCCATTGCCGCCATTCCTTTTACATTTGGGATTGAATTAAGTGCTTTATTTGAATT
>NZ_JBFHHX010000258.1:0-2322 GCF_041596795.1 Lutibacter sp. | reverse complement strand
TTGTACAACTGCCTGTAAATCAGAGCACGATGTTGCTATTGGAGTAAACAGAACGTATGTAAAGCAAATTGAAAAAGGGGAGTTTCCTGATACACGAAGAATTTTTTCTGTAATGCGTTGCAACCATTGTACAGATGCACCTTGTGTAGAAATTTGTCCGGTTGAAGCATTATATACGCGTGAAGATGGGATTGTAGATTTTGATAACAACCGTTGTATTGGTTGTAAATCTTGTATGCAAGCGTGTCCTTATGATGCTTTGTATATTGATCCCGATAATAATACTGCAGCTAAGTGTAATTATTGTGCGCATAGAGTAGATGTTGGTAGAGAGCCAGCTTGTGTTACTGTTTGCCCGGAACACGCAATTATTGCTGGTGATATGCACAATCCAACAACGGAGATTTCTCAATTATTGGCGCGTCAGGCAGTAAAAGTTCGTAAGCCAGAAAAAGGGACCAATCCTAATCTGTTTTATATTGATGCTGATGATGCATCGTTAATTCCGGAAGCTACAGATAAATCTGGACCAAGTTTATGGAATTCACAAGCGCGCGGAGTGGGTCATTTTGCAAAAGCTGCTGAAAAAATGATGCATACAAATGGCGATGTAGATTTATTACAAATGGTAATAGATAACGATATTCAAGCTGCTTATCAACGTAAAGAAACGGAAAATCCTAATTATATAGATGTGTTAACTGGAAAAGCGCGTAGAGTTTACGATACTCCAGACAAAGGAATACTTTGGGGTTGGGAAGTTTCGGCTTATGTTTTTACAAAAGCTATTGCGGCAGGTGCATTTTTAATTCCGTTTTTAGCAATTATTTTAGGATACGAAGTTTCTTCAACAGCTAAATTATGGTCTGCTGGAATTTCATTAACATTTTTAGCGTTAACAGGATTATTCTTGGTGATGGATTTAGACAGACCAGACCGTTTTTTAAATGTTTTATTACGTCCACAATGGAATTCTTGGTTGGTAAAAGGTGGTTACACAATTACTATTTTTGGATTGTTAGTAACCATTTGGGGAGCAATTACATTTTTTGAAATCCAAACCGGAGAAACTGCATTACTGTGGATTACAGCAGTTTTTGCTATTTTATTAGCAGTATACACAGCCTTTTTATTTGCACAAGCTAAAGGACGTGATTTTTGGCAAAGTCCAACATTACCATTACATATGTTAGTACATAGTGTTATGGCCGGAGCATCAATTTTTGTGTTGGCAGGTTTAATTTTCGGTCAAGAAAATTGGATGAGCATTTTAACAAACATACTAGTAATTGCACTAGTAGTTAACTTATTTACATTAATATCAGAATTAACAATTACGCACCCAACAACAGCGGCAAAAACAGTGGTGAAAATGATTACAAAAGGAAGGTACAAAAACCTATTTTGGGTTGTAACAGTAATGGTAGGTAATATAATTCCACTAGTATTTTTATTAGTTGGCAACACATTGCCTTTATTAGTTGGATCAGCAGTATTAGTTTTAATAGGGATTATTGCAACAGAGAAAATTTGGGTGGAAGCACCACAAAGAATTCCTTTAGCTTAATTTAAAATACAGAAAGTCATGGGATACAAAAAACCATCATTTATAGAAAATATTGCAGAGAAAGTTGGATTAATCCCAAATCTGCACAAAGAAGGTTATCAAGAGTTTGATAAAGATATGCGTCATTTTACCGATGAAGAAGTTGCTAAAATGTACGAGAATTTTCCTCCACCAGAAAAATGGGACAATTGGGTAGAATACAATCCAAAAGTATGGCCAAGAAAAGAGAAAAAAACCTATCAAATAGTTCCAACAACATGTTTTAATTGCGAAAGTGCTTGTGGTTTAACTGCTTTTATTGATAAGGAAACGCAAGAAGTTAAAAAGTTTGAAGGGAATCCATATCATCCAGGAAGTAGAGGTAGAAACTGCGCCAAAGGTCCGGCAACTATTAATCAGTTAACTGACCCTGACAGAATTTTATTTCCTTTAAAAAGAAAAGGAAAACGTGGCGATGGTGAATGGGAACGTGTTTCTTGGGATGAAGTTTTAGATACTTTTGCTGATAGAATTAGAAAAGCGATAAAAGAAGACAGGCATAATGAAATAGCATATCATGTTGGAAGACCTGGTCATGAGAAATTTATGAACTGGATTTTGCAAGGTTGGGGAATAGATGGGCATAATTCTCACACAAATATTTGTTCTTCCGGAGCACGATTTGGATACAATTTATGGTACGGTTATGACCGTCCTTCACCAGATCACGCCGAAGCAAAATTTATTTTATTAGTCTCTGCTCATTTAGAATCGGG
>NZ_JBFHHX010000257.1:0-2352 GCF_041596795.1 Lutibacter sp. | reverse complement strand
TAAGTTGGTGCTTGTTCATCGGTAATCAATTTACCATCTTTAAGCTTTGTCATTAAAGCTTGTACCTCTTTTTCTTGACTGTCAATATTTTGTTGCACCAAAGCATCATACTTTGGTTTAACAGCTGCATCAGCTTGTAGTTTAGCTACAGCATCAACAATACTTTCATCAGCTCCAAGTTTAAGAGTTTCTCTTAATTGCTTTTCAAGTTCCATATCTGTGTTTAAATAATTATGTACTAAGTTGGTTTCAAAAAAATTGAATGCCTCTTCAGGCGATTTGAAGTTTTTTGGCAAATTCTTTTTAATCTTACTTTCAGAAACATTTCCTACAAGCTTCATTAATTTTGCCTCATCCGCTTTTATAAAGTGGTCTAAACCGTCCATCCATTTTGCTGCTACTTCTTCAGATGTCATTCCAGTTCTTTCGGCTAGTATAGAAATCATATCATCTTCATAGCCTTGTATCATTTCAGCAGTATTTCGCACTTCGTCAGCAGTTCCGTACGCACCACCTTTAGCTTTATGGTTCATTATTCTTGCCATATTGCCCATCTCTAAATTATCAACTGGTATTGCCATTGCTATAATGCTACCCATTGAAGCTGCCAAACCTTCAATTTTACCAGTTATTTTTACAGATCCTTCAGCTGCAGTTTCTTTTATATGGTTGTAAACAGGAATTCCTTCTGTAATACTCCCACCATAAAGATTTACAATATCAATGTGTATATGAGTGTTTGTTGCCTTTAAGGTATTGAACATCTCAATAAACTTTGCAGAGTTAAAAGAGTTCTCAGAATTATAAGAAGCAACGTATCCAGTTAATGTAACTGAAGCTTTTTGCTGCTTTTTATCCTCGTTAACAATGGTAAAGTTTTTAATCATTTCTCTGGTTTTGTTGAAGCAAAATTGCATCGTTTGTGTGGCGTTCACAAATAAGAAATCAACCATTGTAATTAAAACTGCAACCATTGTAACTAATCTCACAATGGTTGATTTTAGTTTTTAAATACCGAGCCTAATGTTTCAATTTTGTTGTGTAAATAATTCAATTATGCAAGACATATTAGTAGATGACTCAGGAAATTTACGCATAGAAAATGGCGACTTTGTTATTGGTAATAGCACTCTGCAACACCAACAACATATCATTTTAGCTCAAAAAGGAGAATGGAAAGAAACACCAGAATTAGGTGTTGGTGTGGAAACTGAGTTAAATAATGAAAACCCAAGAGAATTATTATCTAAAATTCGCAGAAACTTTGAGTACGATGGTATGACTGTGAAAAAATTAAACATTGCAACTAATGGCAACATACTAATTGATGCCGAATACAATTAACAATATGGCTGGTGGAAGATTAAATAAAAATGAAGCTGACAAAAAGAAACGTCAAGGCTTACGAATGTTTATTAATGGCTTTTCAAAAGATGAGATTGCCGATATTTTAGAAGTACATATTGAGACTATTAAACGCTGGGCAAACCAGTTTAATTGGGAAGATGAAAAAGACGTACACTCTATTAGCATTGTTGAATTAAGAAAGGAAGTACTACAAACATTTGCAGATATGAAGGAAGGTAAAACACCTAAACTATCTGCAGATCAGTTGTCAAAATTAGCAGCCACTTTTGATAAGTTAAGCGATAATAAAAAAGCATTAAGCTACATGTATCAAAACTTCGAAAGTTTAAGCAATGCCATTTTAAAAGATGCTTTAAGCGAGCGTGCTAAAAAAACCAAAGATTATAAATTGGAAGTTGCTAAATACGTTCGTGAAGTAATGGATCAATTAACCAGTGCCACCTATAAAGAAGTTTTTAATGACTAAAACAGAGCTAAAAATAGCACAGGAAAAATTTGCAGAACGCAGTAAGTTTATAAAATCTGCAACGCTGTTAAGTATTGCAGAAAAGACTGAAACAATAGCAGACCAGGAAGCTCGTATAAAACGTTTATTAAAACCAAACCACTACAACGAGTTTTTTGATTATTACTTTGGTATGAATGCGCCTGTTCCTTTAGCCGATGCTCCGTGTGCCGATTTTCACCAAAGCTCATATATTAAAGTTTTTAACGATCCATTTATTGTGCAAATGCGCCAATGGTTTCGTGGTGCTGCAAAATCTATCCATACCAATGTGGGTAATGTATTGCATTTAAAACAAAACGATTTATTAAACTTTGCTTTGTTAATTGGTAGAAACCATGATGCCGCCAAACTATTATTAGGAGACATTCAAATGCACCTAGAAAGTAACGAGCGTATTATCAAAGATTTTGGAATGCAAATGAGTTACGGTAACTGGGCAGATGGCGAGTTTGAAACGCAAGACAGTAAGTACTTTA
>NZ_JBFHHX010000256.1:0-2383 GCF_041596795.1 Lutibacter sp. | reverse complement strand
GTTGGCTTTAAAATTGCTATTGTTTGATCTACAATTGGCTGTAAATTTAATTTTTCTGGGTTAAATGTAATTTGTCCTGTTTGAGATTTTGCCCAATTTAGTAGATTGTCAAGTAATGCAAGTGTATTTACTGCTGCAGAATTTATATGATCACTAAATTTTACAATTTTTGCAGTTTCTAAATCTTTAGCATTGGTTTTTAATAGGTTAGAGAAACCTAAAATAGTATTAAATGGACTTCTTAAATCGTGTGCAATAATGGAGAAAAGTTTGTTTGTAGTTGTATTTAATTTTTTTAATTCGTCATTTTTTTTGCGTAATTGTGTGTAGAATAGGTATATAAATACCGCAACTAAAATTACAAATATAATTATGAAAACCATTAAAACCTGATAGCTACGTTGTTCTTTAATTTTTAAGGTATTTACTTCATTCTCTTTTTTGTCTGTTTTTTTCATCTAATTCATGAAAAGCTTGTAATTGCTCTATTTGAACATCTGCTTCGCCATATAAGATTAAATCTTGTAATTCAATTTGTTGATTTTTATAAAAGATAGCTTCTTTAAAATTATTGGTATTTGAATAAATTTCGGCTAGTTTTGAATAAATTTCTAATTCATTTTTCTTGAAGTTATTTGATAAAGCTATTACAAGACCTTCATTCAATTCTTCAATTCCTTTTTCAAAATTTCCTGTTTTAATAGCGCATAAACCTAAGTACATGTATACACTAGGCTTACTATGTAGGCTTAAAACACCATTTTTTATATCTAAAGAGTTGTTTAAATGCGTTTCAGCAAGCAGGTAATTTCCTTTTAAATATTCTAATTTTCCTAAAAGACTATACACGTTGGTAACACCGTATACTGATTTGTTTTTAGTTCTAATTTCAAGAAGCATAGTAATATACTTGTTAGCTTCGTCAAAATTCCCAAGTTCTAAATTTAATTTTGCAATTTGCTCATAACAAATAGCAATACCGTCGGTAATACCATCGGCAGCTGCTAATATCTGGTATTTATTTAGAGATTCTTGAAAGTAATGCATTGCTTTTTCTGAATTTCTTAAATCAGCATGAATTTGACCTAACAAATAGGATGCCCAAGCGTCACCTTCACTATAGTTAGCTTTGCTATAATTTAACCTAGATTTAATAAAATACTCAATGGCTCTACTGTAAACTCCGTTCACTCTAAAAATTGTTCCAATCATTGAGTATGTTGCCCCAATAGTTTTATAATTTTTAGATAATTGGCAATAATATAGCGCTTCATTAAAGGTTTCAAGTGCTTGTTTTGTATTGGTTAATCTATATTGATTTTTACCTTTTGCATATAAAATTTCTCCTCTATACCAATTATCTTCAAGCTCTATTGATAGGAGTAGAGCTTTATCAAAATATAATTGTGTGTTGTGTATATTTTCGGAATTAACATTCAACTTTCCTAAAACAAAAAGCGAACGCATTTCTAAAGATTTATTCTCTAATTGTTGAGATTCTGACAAACAAGATTTGGCTATTTCAATTGCTTTTTTATTATCTGAATTAATCAAATCTAGCGCATTTTCTAAACGTAGATTTATTTTTTCTTTTTTTGCTTTATGTTGTAAATCAATACTTTGGGCAATTATAGTTGTTTCCTTTTTAAAATTGTTAAAAACAAAGTATAACAGTAATGATATGAGTAGTGTGGTTAATAATGTTAAAAAGAGTTTTTTCTTTGGCATTAGGGGTATAGTTTGTTATTTCATTGTTATGAAATAAGTTGAGGTTGATCTGATCAACATTTTATTTCTATAAATATAAACAAATTTACAAATATTTTTAATAACATTAACGCCACGTAATTAGTTAAGATTAGCAACAAAATATTTACTAAATATGTATAAAAATTTGAAATTATTGAATTTTAGAGATTGTTATAATTTTAAAAACCAAAAGAACAGTTTTAGCCAAAATGTATTTTTCTGCAATGTAAAAATTAATAAAAAATACATGGTAATTGTTTTAATATTATATGTAAAATTTATAGTAGCCTTTTCAGAAAATAGATTTTTAAAATATGACTTTTGTTATATAAATATCAAATTATGCTAGTTTCATTGCTTTTACTTGTTATAAAACTTTATATTTAAGCATTAATTTTAAAAATAATTAATTTATGTTTTGGTTTCATCCCAGTTTAGAACAATTAGAAAATCAAATTAAAACATTAGAATATAACCCCAAATTGGTTTTTTATGGAAGTTCTACATTTACCCTATGGAGTGAGTTAAGTACTATTTTTAAAAAACATAATCCTTTAAATTTAGGTTTTGGAGGATCTACTTTAGCTGCTTGTACGTGGTTTTTCGATCGTGTTTTTGCAAATATTGAAAATGT
>NZ_JBFHHX010000255.1:0-2429 GCF_041596795.1 Lutibacter sp. | reverse complement strand
AATAAAGCGCAAAGAAGGTTTTAACAATTCTAAAACCGAAACTTTTTCTTTTGATTGTTGATCTTGTATATTTTTCTCTATAGATCCAATTTCAACTTTTGCTAATTGCTCTCCGTATAAATTATTTAATACTTTTTTAGCTTCCTCAATTTTACCAACTGAACACAACCAACGTGGGCTTTTAGGCACAAAAAATAAAAACAAGAAATATAAAATAGCTGGAATAAATTCTACTCCTAACATCCATCTCCAAACATTTTCATCGTTTAAAAACGAACTGCCTGATGTGTTTAATTTATTGAAATAATAATTGCTTAAAAACGCTGCAAAAAATCCTAAAACAATGTTTAACTGTTGAATTGAAACCAATTTTCCTCTGTTTTCTGCAGATGAAATTTCGGCAATATACGTTGGTGCTAAAATTAATGCTGCACCAAATGCTAACCCACCAATCATTCTTGCGATATACAACATTTCATAAGAATTGGCATATGCTGATGCTATTGCAGATACGGCATATAAAAACGCTACTACAATTAATATTTTTTTACGTCCAATTACATCACTTAATCTACCCGATATTAACATGGCAATCATAGCAGCAAAAGAAGGAGAGCTTACTACCCAACCAGTTTGTCCATCGCTTAAATTAAATTCTGGACCAGCATAAGACATTACTCCTGAAATTATTCCGGCATCAAAGCCAAATAAAAAGCCTCCCAAGGAAACTACAAATGCTATAAATATTACTTTTTTTGACATAACGAAGGCTTCTAGAGCTATAATTTATTTTAAGATTATTGATTGTATTGATCTTTCTGGCATTGAAATTTTTGCTGTTTTACCGTTTAAAGTAAGCATATACTCTATAGGATTATCGCTATCATTTAAAGCTACAACTACAATACTACCATCGGTATTTATAAATGATGTTGCACTTAAATGGTTTGCAGTTGTACCTGTTGATAATCTTTTAGCTCCTGGACGAATAAATTTTGAAAAATGACCAATGTAATAATAGGTATTTGTAAAAGTTAATTGCCCTGTTTGTGTATTTCCATGAACTGGAGCAAAACATAAATTCCCTACATGGTTTGGACCTCCATTTTCATTTAATAAAATATTCCAATCTGTCCAAGCAACGGTTCCGTTATTAAAATCGTTAATCATAGATTTTCCATAACGCTCAGCTAATTTTGGATCAGCAATTCTTGTAAGGTCATATTTTTCATTACATCCTTCAGTAAAAATTAAATTTTTATCAGGAAATGCTTCATTTACCGCAGCAACATTTTTATACATTGGTGTACCATCTTTCCAATCTTCATACCAATGAAAACCAGTTCCCCAAACATATTTATTAGCTTCTGGATCGTTTAAAATTACGTTTGCTCTTTCAAACATTAAATCTCTATTATGATCCCAAACAATAATTTTTTTATCGCCTAAACCTTCCTTTTCAAGTGTTGGTCCTAAATTGTTTTTTAAGAAATCTCTTTCTTCTTCAGCCGTATAAATACAAGATTCCCAAGTTTGTTTTGCCATTGGCTCATTTTGGATTGTTAAACCCCAAATTGGAACACCTTCTTTTTCGTAAGCTTTAATAAATTTTGCAAAATAATTTGCCCAAGGTTGGTAAAATTCTGGTTTTAATTTTCCGCCTTGCAACATATTATTTGTAGTTTTCATAAATGCTGGTGGACTCCAAGGACTTGCGAACATTGTTAATTTTCCACCTGCTGCTTCAATTGCTAATTTTGTAAATGGCAATCTATATTTTTTATCGTGCTCAATACTAAACGTTTTTAAATCTGTATCGCCTTCTTCAATATAAGTATAACTTGCACTTGAGAAATCACAACTATGAATAATTGTTCTACCTAAAGAATATCCAATTCCTTTATCAACGCTATAATAAGCTTCCATAAAAAGCTTTTGCTGATCTTCTGTTAATTTATAAAACGTTTCTGCAGCAGCATCGGTTAAAGCAGATCCAATTCCCAATAAAGTTTGGTGTTGTTTTCCTGGGTTTACATAAATAGATGCTTCTGTTTCCAATGGTTGTTTAAAATCAGAAAGTGGAATATTTGCATCCGTCATTTGTAATTTAACATCGCTATTTGCACTTGTTGTGTACACACTTACTTGTGTAAATTCTGTAGATATATTTTTATCCACATTAACATTATTTGTGGTTAGTTCTGTTGTTTTATTTTGTTCCTGACAACCTATAAAAAGATGTGCAAACAAAAAAACTGAAGCCGTTTTTAAAAGTACTCTATGTTTCATTTTTTATATTTTTATTTTTTATTTTCAAATTTAAACTACGCTTTTCAAAAGCTTTCATACTATATCATCAATTAGTTATTTAAAAATCTCAATTAGTAATTATTTTACTATAAATCATTATTAAACAACTTGTATAACTT
>NZ_JBFHHX010000254.1:0-2436 GCF_041596795.1 Lutibacter sp. | reverse complement strand
GTATTGCCATTGCTATAATGCTACCCATTGAAGCTGCCAAACCTTCAATTTTACCAGTTATTTTTACAGATCCTTCAGCTGCAGTTTCTTTTATATGGTTGTAAACAGGAATTCCTTCTGTAATGCTGCCGCCATAAAGATTTACAATATCAATATGAATATGAGTGTTTGTTGCCTTTAAGGTATTGAACATCTCAATAAACTTTGCAGAGTTAAAAGTGTTATCTGAGTTAAAAGAAGCAACGTATCCAGTTAATGTAACTGAAGCTTTTTGCTGCTTTTTATCTTCGTTAACAATGGTAAAGTTTTTAATCATTTTTATCGGTTTGTTGAAGCAAAATTGCATCGTTTGGGTGGCGTTCACAAATAAGAAATCAACCATTGTAATTAAAACCGCAACCATTGTAATTATGCTCACAATGGTTGATTTTAGTTTTTAAATACCGATCCTAAAGTTTCAATTTTGTTGTGTAAATAATTCAATTATGCAAGACATATTAGTAGATGACTCAGGAAATTTACGCATAGAAAATGGCGACTTTGTTATTGGTAGCAGCACGCTGCAACACCAAAACCACATTATAATTGCGGAAAAAGGAGAGTATAAAGAAACACCTGAAATTGGTGTGGGTGTGTTAACCGAACTGCTGAATGAAAATACACGAGAATTATTAACTAAAATTCGCAGAAACTTTGAGTATGATGGTATGACTGTGAATAAATTAAATATAGCAACTAATGGCAACATTCTAATTGATGCCGAATACAACTAACAATATGGCTGGTGGAAGATTAAATAAAAATGAAGCGGACAAAAAGAAACGTCAAGGCTTACGTATGTTTATTAACGGATTCTCCAAAGATGAGATTGCCGATATTTTAGAAGTACATATTGAAACTGTTAAACGCTGGGCAAACCAGTTTAATTGGGAAGATGAAAAAGATGTACACTCTATTAGCATTGTTGAACTAAGAAAAGAAGTGCTACAAACTTTTGCCGATATGAAGGAAGGTAAAACTCCTAAACTATCAGCAGATCAGTTGTCAAAATTAGCAGCCACTTTTGATAAGTTAAGCGATAATAAAAAGGCTTTAAGCTATATGTATCAAAACTTCGAGAGTTTAAGCAATGCCATTTTAAAAGATGCTTTAAGCGAACGTGCAAAAAAAACCAAAGATTATAAGTTAGAGGTTGCCAAGTACGTACGTGAAGTAATGGACCAGTTAACCAGTGCCACCTATAAAGAAGTTTTTAATGACTAAAACAGAGTTAAAAATAGCACAGGAGAAATTTGCCGAACGCAGCAAGTTTATACGATCTGCAACGCTTTTAAGTATTGCAGAAAAAAGTGAAACAACTGCAGAGCAAGAAACACGCATTAAACGTTTATTAAAACCAAACCATTACAACGAGTTTTTTGATTACTACTTTGGTATGAATGCGCCTGTTCCATTAGCCGATGCTCCGTGTGCCGATTTTCACCAAAACTCGTACATTAAAGTTTTTAACGATCCTTTTATTGTGCAAATGCGCCAATGGTTCCGTGGTGCTGCAAAATCTATACATACCAATGTGGGTAATGTATTACACTTAAAACAAAACGACTTGTTAAACTTTGCCTTGTTAATTGGCAGAAACCAAGATGCTGCCAAACTATTATTAGGTGACATTCAAATGCACCTAGAAAGTAACGAGCGTATAATCAAAGATTTTGGAATGCAAATGAGTTACGGTAACTGGGCAGATGGCGAGTTTGAAACGCAAGACAGTAAGTACTTTAAAGCTTTAGGTTTAAACCAACCTTTTAGAGGTTTAAGACGTGGAGAGTTCCGCCCTGATTTTGCCAGTGTAGATGATTGTGAAGATAGAAAAGAAGCTAAAAACAAAATTTTAATTGCTGAAAAAGGCGAAAAAATTACAGGAGATCTTGTTAAAGCTTTTCACTTAAAACGTGGTCGTTTAATAGTGCCTAACAATTACATTGTAAAAGATGGTTTAATAGATTTTATCCAGGATAAATTTAAAGATTCTAAACACTTCGATTTATCAAAAGTAAACCTACGAGATAAAAATGGAGCTCCAAGTTGGCACCAACGTTACAGCCAACAAATGGTAGATGATATTGATGCTAAAACCGATTACTTTACATCGCAACGTGAAGACTATAACAATCCAATTGAAGAGGGAAAACTCTTTAAAAAAGAATGGATACGTTACGAAAAAGTACCACCAAATACCAAATGGAATGCTTTAATACTGTATTGGGATTTAAGTTACAAAGCTACTGGAGATTATAAAGCCTGTTGGTTACTGGGTGTAACACAACAAAAAATATATGCCTTAGATGTTTTTTGCCGTAGATGTGAATTAACTGAAGCTGTAAACTGGCATTACGATAAAGCACAGGCTCGTGGCAAACAAGGTTTAAGTGCCTT
>NZ_JBFHHX010000253.1:0-2457 GCF_041596795.1 Lutibacter sp. | reverse complement strand
TTCTGTAGTTTGCTTGGTAGTTTTCCAACTATTAGTTTGTTTGTTTTTTAATAACCATATTTTTAATTCATCAACTGTAGTAATGTCATTTTCAATTTCAGAAAATACTTCAATTAATAAAGCCTGCGTTTCAATAGGCGCTTGGTACCAATACCAACTTGGGGTATTTTCTTTCCAATACATTCCTAATTCTTCACTAACAATGCTGTTTTCTTTTAACGATTTTAAAATAGCAGTTGTTAAAACTTTATTTCCATTTCTATGTTGAATTAAAGCAATTAATCCTTTAGAATATAAGTTGAAATCTTTCCAATACGTAGCCGATTGGTTGGTGTAATAATCTATTGCTGTTTGAAGGTTTTTATCAATTTTTATGGTTTTGTAAAAACTACGCATATACAAATATTGTAATTGAATATGACCTAAATGATTTTTAGCTAAATAAGCAGCTTCATCTTTTAATCCTTGTGTTGTAGTTTTAGCTTTTTCTCTAATTTTTTTAGCTTCAGCAAGTAATTTTTTGTAATCATCTTCAATATCATCATCTAAAAACTGAACAGCTTTTTTGATTATTTTTTGAATTTTTTCTGAATCAGAATTTAAATCAACTTGTAATTGTTGTAAATGTCCAAAACCAGTTGCAATATGTTGTGTAATATATCGGTTTGGATAGTTACTTCCTTTAAACCAAGGAAATCCACCGTTGCCAAATTGCATTTCTTCTAATTTTTTAATAGCAGTTTCTTGTTCATTTTTCAATTTATTTAAATCGAATAATAAGGCAATTCGTTTTTTCTGTTCGGTTTCACTTTGCGCATCTCGTAGCCAAGGTGTTTCTTGTATAATGATAGATTTTAACTCCTCATTTTTTTCTAAATTAGAAACTAAGGCATCACTTGTTTGCCATTGATTAAATACTTCTTGAATACGTGGATTTGATTGTAAAATATGATTAGCCAAGGTATTTGAATAATATCTTGAAAAAGTTTGCTCCGAACATTCATACGGATATTCCATTAAATATGGTAAACTTTGCACAGCATACCAAGCCGGATTTGACGTAATTTCTAACGTTAATTTATGATTGTTGAGTGTGGTAGAGGTATTATTTTTCAACTTATCTAAACTAAACGTTTTGGTTTGATTGCTTCTAACCCACATTGGCAATGTTTCTGTAACCAACATTCTGTTAGATAAAATAGGTAAAGCATTTTGCTCACCATCACTAAAATCGCCTGCTTTTGCCACAATTTTATATTGAATTGCTTGTATTCCATTTGGAATATTTAAGTTCCAGCTTACGTTGGTATTTCCTTTTTCATCAACAGTAAAATTTTGTGTTGCTGAGCCGTTTTTAATTAAATGGTTAATCTCTTTCCCGGAAATAGCATCGGATAAAACCAATTGCGCAAATCCGTTTAGTTTTTTATCAGACAGATTTGCAATTTTACTTGAAAAAACAATTTCATCACCTTCACGTAAAAATCGTGGAGGATTTGGAATTACCATCAGCTCTTTTTGTGTAACCGTTGTTAGTGTTTTTATTGCTGAAGTAGCTTCTTTTGTATGCGCTAATAATTGCAATTTCCAACGTGTTAAAGCTTCTGGAATTGTAAAATTAAAACTGATGTCTCCATTTTTATCGGTTGTTAAATGCGGATAGAAAAAGGCGGTTTCTTTAAAATCTTTTCTGGTTTGAACTTTTAATAATTCATTTTCAATTTTTGATGAACCACTTTTTGTAGTAATTATAATAACGCCATTTGCAGCTTTAGCTCCGTATAAAGCAGTGGCAGCTACATCTTTTAATACTTCTAAAGAAATTATTTCATTTGGATTTAAATTTGGGTTTTCTTCATAAATAACACCATCAATAATATAAATTGGTTGTGCTTTTGCATCTAAAGATGCAACACCTCTAATTTGAACACCAGCAACGTTTCCTTCTAAAACTTCTGAAGCATCTTCTTGTATTTCAACAACCGCTCTAGTTTCTAATTTTCTTTTTGTAGCGCCATAACCAGTAACAACAACTTCATCTAAACTTTGTCCGTTTTCTGAAAGATATACAGAAATTATGTTGTTTTTATCAATACTAATTTCAGCAGTATTCATACCAATAAAACTAAAAGTAAGTTTATCTCCTTTGCTTGCTTTTATAGTGTAGTTTCCATCAAAATCAGTTATTGCGCCTACAGTTGTTCCTTTTACTATAATTGAAACGCCGGGTAATGGTAAACCATCAGAAGCATAAACGGTTCCATAAATAAAGCCTTTTGGTTTGGTAGCATCGTATGAATTTTTAACAGTTACAGTTCTAATACTATTTAAATATTGTTGTTTTACCCAATAATTATTGTTGAAACTAAATCCAAACCAATTTAAAGCATCATAATTCTGATTTTGAATGTAGTTAGAATTATATGGTTTGTTTCTAACATTAAAATTGGTATTTCC
>NZ_JBFHHX010000252.1:0-2471 GCF_041596795.1 Lutibacter sp. | reverse complement strand
TAAAGGAATTACACTGGTTTCTAATCCAAATTGAGGTATAAAATAAGCTATTATTATGGTGCAAATAATTGCTAAAACAAATTTATCTAATTTCACAAAAGTAGTATAAAGTTAATTTTATTTTTATGTTTAAAGGTATTCCAATTACGTTGCAAATTAAGTAAAATTAAAGTGAGCAATGGTAAAAAATAGACTAAAAAAACTGTTTTAAATTTAAAGTCATTTAAAAAATAACGTTTTTTAAATGATGCTAATTATTATTGTTACAACTGAATTAAAAAAATAAAGCCTTGTATTAAAATACAAGGCTTTTGCGGAGAAAGAGGGATTCGAACCCCCGGAGGTGTGACCCTCAACAGTTTTCAAGACTGCCGCATTCGACCACTCTGCCATTTCTCCAGAAGTCTCATCAGGTATTCCCTGAATGCGGATGCAAATATAAAACGCTTTTTTGTTTCACTCAAATTTTTTTGTGTTTTTTTTCAAAATATTTTTTCAAATAAACAAGTTCAAATGCTAACCAATTAAAAGTATGGATAATAGCATTGATAATATGGTTTACAGAAATATTATTTTTCTATTGAAACCGTTTTTTATTTAAGTATTAATGGCTTTTTAGTGATTTTTAGTTTATTATTTTAGTAATAAGCTGTAATTTTTACAATAGAAGTGCTTGTACAGTAGTTTTTGGTTTACATATTTTTAGATTTTAATTTTTAAGGGGCAAGGTGTTGTTTACAAAGTAATTGTTAATTCTTGTCATTAATGTAATAAAAGGATCGTTTTTTTAAGGTTATTTCATTCCATAAATAAACCATCTGTTAAATTCTTTTTTTACATTTGTCAACTAAATTATTATTATGTCTAATTCATTTGGAAAATTATTTACTATAACCACTTTTGGTGAATCTCACGGTCCTGCTATTGGTGGGGTAATTGATGGCTGTCCTGCTGGCGTTGAATTAAATTTGGATGCAATTCAGTTGGAATTAGATAGAAGAAAACCTGGGCAATCTAAAATTGTTACGCAAAGAAAAGAGCCAGATGAAGTTCAGTTTTTATCAGGTATTTTCGAAGGTAAAACCACTGGAGCTTCCATTGGGTTCATTATTAATAATGTTCACCAACGTTCTAATGATTATTCGCACATAAAAGATTCTTATCGTCCTTCACACGCAGATTATACTTATGATAAGAAGTATGGTGTACGCGATTATAGAGGAGGAGGAAGAACATCAGCGCGTGAAACTGCAAATTGGGTTGTAGGTGGTGCTGTTGCAAAACAAGTAATTCCTAACATAAAAATAAATGCATATACATCTTCAGTTGGTGATTTATTTTTAGAAAAACCATATCAAGATTTAGATTTTTCAAAAACAGAAGAAAATATAGTTCGTTGTCCTGATGCTGAAATTGCAGAAAAGATGATTGAGAAAATTGACGCTATTAGAAAGCAAGGTGATACAATTGGAGGTACAGTTACTTGTGTTATTCAAAATGTTCCTGTTGGATTAGGTGAACCTATTTTTGATAAGTTACACGCCCAGTTAGGAAAAGCAATGCTTAGTATTAATGCTGTAAAAGGTTTTGAATATGGAAGTGGATTTTGCGGTGCTAAAATGAAAGGGAGCGAGCATAATGATATTTTTAATGCTGACGGAACTACAAAAACAAATCTTTCTGGTGGAATTCAAGGAGGAATTAGCAACGGAATGGATATTTACTTTAGAGTAGCTTTTAAACCTGTGGCAACTATTATGCAAGCTCAGGATACTATTAATAAAGATGGAAATATTGTTGAAATGCACGGAAAAGGTCGTCACGATCCTTGTGTTGTTCCAAGAGCAGTTCCAATTGTTGAAGCTCTAGCAGCAATGGTTTTAGCAGATTTTACTTTATTAAATGCGAAAGGTTCTTTTTAGTTTTTAAATTAAAACTAAACTTGCTCTTTTAGTAATTTAATTTCGTCACGTAATTTGGCAGCAACAATAAAGTCTAAAGCTTTAGCAGCTTCTTCCATTTGTTTACGTTTTTCTTTAATTCTAGCTTCAATTTCGCTTTTTGGCAAATAAGAAAGGTTTTGTTCTGCAGCTAAATCTACTGAATTATCATAATGATATGAAGATACCGTATTTTTTGCAAGTGTATTTTCTATACTCTTTTTAATTTGTGTTGGAGTAATTTTATGGGCGGTATTGTATGCAATTTGTTTTTCTCTTCTTCGGGTAGTTTCATCAATAGTTAATTGCATACTATTGGTAATCTTGTCAGCATACATAATAGCTTTACCTTCAACGTTTCTTGCGGCCCTACCAATGGTTTGAGTAAGAGAACGATGCGAACGTAAAAACCCTTCTTTATCGGCATCTAAAATAGCAACTAATGAAACTTCGGGTAAATCTAAACCTTCACGTAATAAGTTTACACCAATTAAAACATCAAACAAACCTTTTCGTAAATCCGACATTATT
>NZ_JBFHHX010000251.1:0-2510 GCF_041596795.1 Lutibacter sp. | reverse complement strand
GCCACAATATATAAACAACAATACTTTCTCACTTTATAAATATTTAAACATTACGTAGTGATCTCCTATTAACTTTACATCAAACTTTTCACCAAAAGTTTTCATTCCTAGTTTTTCGTAAAATGGAACTGCTATTTCACGGGCATTACACCACAAACAATTTATATTTAATCCTTTTAAAATTTCGTACGATTTCTCTACCATTAATTTACCAGCACCAATACCTTGATATTCTTGTAACGTTGCCATCCCTCTTAATTGGTACTGGGCTCCTTTAAAAGAAGGATAATCAGATTTCATATAGCTAGAAACAGCAATTAACACGTTATTTTTAAACGCTCCTAAATGAAAAGTACTTTCGTCAAAATCTCCGTTAAACTTATGTGGTAAAGGAATATTTTTACGTAATACTTCCAATCGAATTGAATAGGTGTCTTCAGTCTTAATTTTTTTGATTTCAATCATATTATACATCTATTAAAACCATTCATTAGCAATTTTATGTTTTAAGCAACGCTAAATTTACACTTTTTTCTTTCATAAAATATTTTTTTTTAAAATAATCTAACTTCATTTATTTTTAAACTATATTATTCCTCTTTTTACAGAAAAATGAGCTAAATAATTTACCTTTTTAAAAAAGACTATTAAAAATTTACACTTTATAATTTTTGTAACTTTAAGTGTATAAATCACTTAGAATTTATTCTATAAAAAAATGAAAAAAAATGAAGAAATTTGTTGCAATAATGCAAATTGATTGTATATTTGCAACCGTTAATGCGAGAGTAGCTCAGTTGGTAGAGCTTCAGCCTTCCAAGCTGACTGTCGCCGGTTCGAGCCCGGTCTCTCGCTCAAAAAAAAAGCCAAACTTTTGTTTGGCTTTTTTTATTACTTTAATTTATGTCCAAATACAAGTAGCAATACAATTGGAATTCCTAAAAGCACAACAGTAAAAGTGCTTTGTAAAAAAGCATTAGGAAATACTAATAACAATAATGCATAACCACCAATTGCACCTCCTAAATGCGCTGAATGACCAATATTCCCAATTTGTTTTTTCATTCCATAAATAGAATAAAGTAAATATCCAACTCCAAAAATATAACCCGGAATAGGAATTGGTAATGGAAACATAAATAAACTCATTCCAGGATTCACTAAAATAGATGCGTAAATAATACCTGCAACCGCTCCAGAAGCTCCTACTGCTGTATAATACAGTTCATTTTTATGATACGTTAGTGTTAATAAACTACCTGCTATTAAACTTCCAAAATAGATAATTAAAAATTTTATAATGCCCAATTTTATAATAATTACTGGAGCAAAAATGTACAAAACATACATATTTAATAAAAGGTGAATATAATCTACGTGTAAAAACCCTGAGGTTAACATTCGTAACTTTTCACCTCTGTTAATAGCCGCAATTTGAAATTTATATTTATCAAAAAATAAACGGTCGCTAAAACCTTTTATAGAAGCCCCTACATTTGCAATAATTAGTAGTAATAAAACCTTGTCTATATTCATTTTAAAAAATTATGTTGAACGAAAATATGAAATTTTAACGATATTGAATTCCTTTTGAGTAAGTATTAAAAATTAATTCGATATTTGCAGCTATTATGATAAACTTTTTAATTTACATTCTAGTTTACCCAATTGTTTGGTTAATCTCCATTTTACCATTTAGAGTGTTATATACTATTTCTGATGGTATTTATATACTAATTTATTACGTAATTGGTTATAGAAAAAAAGTAGTTTTAACTAATTTAAATTTAGCATTCCCTGAAAATTCTTTAAAGGAAAACTTAAAACTTCGTAAACAATTTTACCATCATTTTGTAGATGTATTTATTGAAATGATTAAATCGTTTACCGTATCAAAAGAAGAAGTTTATAAGCGCTATAAATTTCCAAATATTCATTTTTTTGATGAATTATATAAAGATGGAAAAAGTGTAATTTTGGTTGGTGCTCATTATGCCAACTGGGAATGGATTATGAGCCTAGATTCATTTGTTAATTATCAGGGTTATGCTGCATATACAAAAGTAAGCAATCCTTATTTTAACAATAAAGTATTAAAATCTAGAGCTAAATTTGGTACTAATTTAATTCAAACTGCTAAGGTAGTTGGAGAAATTCAGCACAATCAAATAAATAAAATTCAGGCAATGTATGGCTTGCTAAGCGATCAATCTCCACAAATAAAAAAAACGTTTTATTGGCGTGAATTTTTAGGCGTAAAGGTTCCAATTCATACAGGAGCTGAAATGTTAGCCAAAAGATTTGATATGAATATGGTTTTTATGGAGGTGAAAAAAATTAAAAGAGGCTACTACGAAACTACTTTTAGTTTAATTACTAATGATGCCAAAAAATATCCAGATTATGCTTTAACCGATATTTATTTAGATAAAGTTGAACAACAAATCCGTTCCAATCCACAATATTATTTTTGGACTCACAGGCGTTTTAAACATAAAGACAAAGCACCT
>NZ_JBFHHX010000250.1:0-2528 GCF_041596795.1 Lutibacter sp. | reverse complement strand
ACAAGGTAAATGATATTGCGGTTACAGAAGTGGACCATAAATTTATTACAGGTTTTGAATATTATTTAAAGACAGAAAGAAATTGTGCACATAATACAGCTATAAAATACATCACTAATTTTAAAAAAGTTATAAGAATTGCCTATGCTAATGGTTGGATAACAAAGGATCCATTTTTCAATTGGAAAGCACGTTTAAAAACAGTTGACAGACAGTTTTTATCAGAGTTGGAAATTGAAGACTTGATAAATAAGCAATTTGATATTCCTAGATTAGAACAAGTGCGCGATTTATTTATATTTAGTTGTTTTACTGGATTAGCTTATGCTGATGTTCAAAAATTGAAAAAGGAAAATATTGTAATTGGTATTGATGGCAATAAATGGATTAATACAAAAAGGAAAAAAACAGATACCATAAGTAATATACCATTGCTACCTACATCATTAGCCATTATTGAAAAATATCAAACTCATAAAAATATAGTTAATAGTGATAAACTTCTTCCGGTATTAAGCAATCAAAAAATGAATGCTTACCTAAAAGAAATTTCAGATTTATGTGGAATCACAAAAAACTTAACCTTCCATTTAGCACGTCATACGTTTGCGACTACAATTACTTTAACAAATGGAGTGCCTATTGAATCTGTGAGTAAAATGTTAGGGCATAAATCCTTAAAAACAACGCAGCATTATGCTAAAATAATTGACAGAAAAGTAAGTGATGATATGAATGTTTTAAAAGAAAAACTCAATATTGGTAAAAAGAACATATCAGATTCTTCAGAAAAAAATAAAAAATCAATTTAATTAACAAAAAGAGTGGTTAAAACAATATAATTTGGTTGAATAATTAAGTTTTTAGTTAACTTTAAGGCTTTTTATTAAAAAAAAGGATTTTAAAAACTTAATTAATTGCAATAATTGTGAAGAAAAAATATGCTATTGTTATAGCTACTTTAGAAAAAGATTTAAAAAATATTCAATCCAAAAACTATGAAATTGTTACTACATCAGAAGAATGCGTTCATTTAATTCGTAATAGTTTAAGCGAATTTAGAAACCTTATTATTTCAAATGGATTCAATTCGGAGGAAGATGAAATTGATTTTTTTAAAAACATCAAACCAAAAGTAGTTTCAAAATTAATTTACTACGGTAAACTATTTCAAATTGAAAGTAAGCGTCCAAAGGGAAGTGCAAAAACACAAAAGAAATATTTTGAAAATCAAATTTCAAAATGCCAAGAATACTTTAATGAGAATCATTTGTTCTATTTATACTTTAAAGGAGGAGAAACCTACTCTGATGAACAGTATTTTTTAAGAAATAATAAAAATATTCGGACTCAATTCGACTGCTCAGGCTCCTTTATCGATGAATTTTTTTCAACAAGTCTAGATTCTACCTATTCAAAATTTATAGCTTATGAAATGTTAATTCAATATTTCCATTTTGAAATTGATAAACTTTCATCAAATAATGGGATTTCATTAAGCTTAAATTCAGGTTTAACCTGGACAGGGCGAAAAATTAGCTTGATAGAATTAACGTATGCGCTTGATGGTTTAGGGGTAATTAATAATGGAAATGTAGATATTAAAGAAATTGCCAAAGGTATGGAGCTACTTTTTAATATTGATCTGGGCGATTATTACAGAGCATTTTTGGAAATTAAAGCAAGAAAATTAAACAATACTAAGTTTATCGATACCCTAAAAAGTAACTTATTGCGTCGCATAGAAAAATCTGACAAATAAACACCCAAGTTGGGTAAAAAAAGTTAAAAAAATATTATTTGATATTATTTGTTGTTTAATTAAATGTAATTTTTTAACACATTTATTAAACTATAATAAATTGTAGTATCTAAAATGTTTAAAAAATCAATAACAACTTGTGATTTTTAATGAATTATACTTTTCATATTTGCCTAACAAAAATAAGTAAAAACCTACTTTTTTAAGTATAATTTAAAAATTTTAAAAAATGGCATCGAAAATTATTACACCAGAAGACTTAAATGAATTTAAAGTCGATTTGTTAAGTGACATTAAAGAATTGATTTGTAAAAAATCAAAAGCTCCTGAAAAAAAATGGTTAAAATCACCTGAAGTAAAAAAGCTTTTAGGGCTTTCTTCTGGAACCTTGCAAAACCTTAGAATAAACGGAACGCTACCTTACACAAAAATTGGTGGTGTAATTTATTACGACTATGAACAAATAATGAAAGTGTTAGAAGAAAATATGGTGAATACTTCAAATTAATTTATTCCTACATCCCTTGCTTTAATTCTAATTCAAGGGATTTCAATTAAATATAACGTAAGTATACTATTGATTTTGATTAATAATCAAAACTCAATCAGACTACTATAACCATTAATTAAGGACTATGAACTACATCAAACACCTCAACGGAGTCTATATTCAATTTTCCAAAGACAATCGCTTAAATCCAACGCATATCAGTTTGTACATAGCTTTATTTCAATTATGGAATTACAATCGATTTCCTGCAGAATT
>NZ_JBFHHX010000249.1:0-2578 GCF_041596795.1 Lutibacter sp. | reverse complement strand
CCAGCGTTAATTTTCCGAACTGTTAATCGAGTCAGATTACTCGAGTGAGATTTTAATCGTGAGTAGAAATAAAAAACTCTTGGATTAAGAAAGCTGTTAGCAAAACGTGACAGCTTGCTGCTAACGGTCTTGTGTATGGTTAGTTGCGTGGTTTGGTAGCTAATTTAACAAACTTTTACGGACCAGAGAAAATTCCGAAGGAATTTTCCAAAGAAGCACTTGCCTAAGCAATTAATTATACACGGTGTTAGCAGCCGGCTTTTAATTTTACACAGTTTCATTAATCAAGGCTAATATTGATTTTAGCGTATAATTCCGTTTTTGGTGTTCAATTACGTTCAGATTTGTTTTTTCGCGTACAGATCGACCGTAAAGCTTTTTAAAATTAAAGCAGAGTAGAGTGAGTAGTTTGTTGGTTTTCTATAATGATCTTTTAAAATTTAATTTTTAATGGGTTCTATAATCTTGTGTTGTTTTGCGTATTTCTAATCGGTTCTACTTATTCATCTGAGTAATTAATCCAACGTTGTTGTTCCGTATTATTTGTCAATTTAACTTATCCAACTGAGTAGTTAATCCTGCGTTAATATTCCGTATTGCATATCACGTTAGATTATCCAGATTAGAATTTAATTGTGACGAGGAATAAAAAAACTCTTGGATTAGGAAAGACATTAGCAAAACGTGACTGCTTGCTGCTAACGTGTTTGTGTATGGTTAGTTGCGTGGTTTAAGCAACTAATTTAGCAAATAAAAACCGAATAGAATATTCCGCAGGAATATTCGTAAGCAGTCTAGAACTAGCAATATAATATACTTTGTTGGTAGTATTATATGTTTTACTAAATGTAAAGAATATTTGTCTATTAGTTTTATTTGTTTTACATTTGATAAAAATTAAATCTGATTATTATGAAATTAAATTATCTATTTCCTAACAAGTACAAGAAAATCGGTTGGTTGATACTTATTCCATCCGCATTCATTGGTTTGATAACTATTATTTTAGATTTTGAACCTAATTATTTGGATTTAAATGTTCCTGCCATTTTTATTGATGAGGTTTTTGGTGAAAAGCATTTTATCGGAATTGTTAACAACAATGTTTTAAATGAAATTTTAGGTGTTCTAATAATATTGAGTTCATTATTAGTTGCTTTTTCTAAAGAAAAGTCAGAAGATGAATATATTTCAAAAATTCGGTTGGAATCTTTAGTTTGGGCTGTTTATTTTAACTACGCAATTCTTTTAATATCATTTCTATTCATTTTCGATTTATCTTTTTTATGGGTTATGATATTTAATATGTTTACAATTTTACTGTTTTTTATTATTCGGTTCAACTGGCAAATTTCTAAACTTAAAAAATCCGCTAATTATGAAGAATAGCATTAAAGTAGAGAGAGCAAAAAAGAATATTACGCAAGCTGAATTAGCTAAATTGGCAAAAGTTAGCAGACAAACAATTAATGCAATGGAATTAGGGAAATATGTTCCGTCAACAGTTTTAGCTTTGCGGTTAGCTCAAATTTTTGAAGTTGAAATAAGCGAAATTTTTACTTTAGAAGATTCCGATTGGGTTTAGGTCAAATTACTGCCAACGTTTTGCGTGTATGTGCAGTAGTGGATTTTATATGCTATTTCTTCGGTTTAATACAGACAATAAATATACAAAAAAAGCCATTGGTGAAGAATTAACTCCGCTATGGCTTATATACAACTTAAGTTTGTCTTTTAATTACTTCCTGCTCATAGAAAAGATTTCTTTTTTTCTATTTACCTTTTATGATTGGTTCGTATTTATTCCAGTTAGCAACAATTGCCCAAATATTAATTGCGAATAGTATTAATGCGATTCCAATTCCCGATAGGTCGTGTACTAAATGATGAACAAATATTCCTACCATAACAGGAAGAATTACTAGTGCTCCCAATGCTCTTGTTTTTGGGATTGCTATTAAAGTACCTCCAATGATTTCAATAATTGCTACAAGTGGAAAAATCCATTTAATTGTCATAAATCCGCCCATAATTTGCATCATTTCTTCAGGCATTTCGGGCATAGGCATATAGTTGAAGAATTTGTTTAATCCTGAATTAATCATCATTAATCCGAATAGAATACATAAAGCTGTAAAAATCTTGTTTTTCATTTTTCAATTGTTGTTGTTAATAATATGGCAAAATTAACTATTTTTGATTACCAATAGTAATCAGCTACCTGTAGGTAATCAGTTACTTCAAGGTAATCATTAAATTAGTAGATATGAAAAAAAAGGAACATAAAGAGTGTATGTCCGCCTTGTTACCTGTAAGGGACACTTTAGATGTAATAGGTGGAAAATGGAAACTTTTAATCTTAATTTCAATTTGGGAAGGAAATAAGCACTTTAGGGAAATAGAGAGAAGTATTCCAAAATTAAGTACCAAAGTTTTGTCAAAGGAATTAAAGGATATGGAAGAAAATCAGTTAATTACGAGAACGGTATTAAATGGTTTTCCTGTAAGAACAGAATATACACCTACAGAACATTCCAAAACCTTAAAAAAAGTTATTTTGGAATTGTATAATTGGGGT
>NZ_JBFHHX010000248.1:0-2592 GCF_041596795.1 Lutibacter sp. | reverse complement strand
TGTGCAAAAGTAGTAATTTTAATAGTTTAAGCTATATTTGTTCATCAAATAAAACAATTTGTTTAGTTATATTTTAAATAAAATAGGATACGGAGTAGTAACACTTTTAGGAGTAGTAACTGTTATTTTCTTTCTGTTTAACGTGCTTCCAGGAGACCCTGCGCGTATGATGTTAGATCAGCGTGAAGATAGCGAACAGCTTCAAAATATTAGAAAAAAATATGGTTTTGATCAACCAATTGGTACACAATATTTGTATTATTTAAACGATTTATCACCAGTTTCTATTCATTCAAAAAATGTAGATAACTATACTTTTTTAAATGCAAATACCTATTCTTATATTCAATTGTTTAGCACGCATGAAAAAACAGTTGTTTTAAAATATCCTTATTTACGTAAATCGTTTCAAAAAAATGATAAAAATGTATCGGATGTAATTGGAGAAACCTTACCAAATACTGCTGTTTTGGCGGTTTCCGCTATTACAATTGCTATAATTATTGGAATATTTTTCGGTATTTTATCGGCATTATTTAAAGACACTATTTTTGATAGAATTGTTTCAATTATAAGTACTTTAGGAATGAGTGTTCCTTCGTTTTTTAGCGCCATTTTATTTGCTTGGTTTTTTGGTTTTGTGCTGCATAAATACACTAATTTAAATATGACAGGAAGTTTATATGAAGTGGATGATTTTGGTGAAAAAATATACATTCAATGGAAAAATTTAGTGCTTCCAGCTATTGTTTTAGGAATTCGTCCGTTAGCAGTTGTAATTCAGTTAATGCGAAATTCTTTGTTAGAGGTTTTAACCCAAGATTATATTAGAACCGCAAAAGCTAAAGGACTTTCAACCTATAAAATTATTAAAAAACACGCATTAAAAAATGCTTTAAATCCTGTGGTAACAGCAGTTTCAGGTTGGTTTGCATCTATGTTGGCAGGTGCGGTTTTTGTAGAATATATTTTTAACTGGAACGGATTGGGACGTGAAATTGTAAATGCGTTAAACACGTTAGATTTGCCAATAATTATGGGAAGTGTTTTAACCATAGCAACGTTGTTTATAATAATTAATATTTTTGTAGATATTATTTACGGAATGTTAGATCCAAAGATTAGATTAAAATAATCTTTTATGCTCGAAAACGAATTCGTAGTATATTTATAGGAAGTTTTTTAAGGACTACATTATTGATTAATTTTGTAGTTATAATTTAATATAATAGTAGTAATGAGACAAAAAATAGTAGCAGGAAACTGGAAGATGAACAATGATTTAGACGAGTCTAAATCGTTAGTTAAAAAAGTAGTAAAAAGTGTTAAAAAGAATAAACTTAAAAATACAAGAGTAATAGTTGCTCCAACATTTGTAAGTTTAGAAAAAGTTGCAAATAAAGCAAAAGGAACTAAAGTAGAAGTAGCAGCACAAAACATGCATTTTGCAAAAAATGGTGCGTTTACAGGTGAAATTTCTGCTGAAATGTTGAAATCTGTAGGTGTAGAAATTGTTATTTTAGGACACTCAGAAAGAAGAGAATATTTTGGAGAAACCGATGAAATATTAGCTAAAAAAGTAGATGCTGCTTTAGAAAATAAAATGGAAATAATTTTCTGTTTTGGTGAAGTTTTAGAAGATAGAAAATCTGGAAATCATTTTAAAGTTGTAGAAAGTCAATTAAAAAATGCTTTATATCATTTAGAAGCAAAAGATTGGAAAAATATAATTTTAGCATATGAGCCAGTTTGGGCAATTGGTACAGGAGAAACTGCATCTCCAGAGCAAGCACAAGAAATGCACGCGTTTATTAGAAAAATTATTGCAGATGAATTTAATGATGATGTAGCTGAAAACGTTTCAATTTTATATGGTGGAAGTGTAAAACCAAACAATGCACAAGAAATTTTTGGAAAACCAGATGTTGACGGTGGATTAATTGGTGGAGCTGCACTTAATAAAGATGATTTTAAAGCGATAATTGACGCAATTTAATGGATAATATTTATATATCATATACATTTAAAATACACCCAAAAGAACCAGCAACCGAAATTTTGGTTGCTGAGTTGGGTGAAATTGGTTTTGAAAGTTTTGTTGAAAATGATGATGATTTAATAGCATACATTCAACAAACAGATTGGAATGAAAATATTTTAGACGATGTTTTTGTTTTAAATTCTAATGAGTTTTCTATTTCTTATGAAATGGAAGTAATTGAACAAACCAATTGGAATAGTGAGTGGGAGAAAAATTTCAATCCAATTCAAGTAGATGATTTGGTGAGTATTAGAGCTCCATTTCACGAAAATCCAAATTTAAAATATGATATAGTAATTGAGCCAAAAATGAGTTTTGGAACGGGGCACCACGAAACAACTTATATGATGGTACAACATTTGTTAGATCTTGATTTAACAAATAAAAAAGTGTTAGATATGGGTTGTGGAACTGGAATTTTAGCCATTTTTGTTGAAATGAAAGGAGCAAAGCCTATTGATGCTATTGATATTGATAATTGGTGTTATCAAAATTCCGTTGAAAATGTAGAGCGTAATAATTGTTCAAATATTGATGTTTATGAAGGTGAT
>NZ_JBFHHX010000247.1:0-2594 GCF_041596795.1 Lutibacter sp. | reverse complement strand
TTCCTACTATTTAATTCTTCATCCACATCTCTAATTCCATCATTATCATCATCTATATCAATATCATCAAAAACACCATCTCCATCACTATCAAAAAAGGCACTAACAGTTGCAACTATAGCTACTCTTGATGAAGTACAACCTCCATCAGTAGTTTCTACATAATAAGTTGTTGTTGTACCTAATGAAGGTGTTATAAAGGTAGAGCCCGTTTGTAATGCAGTACCTCCTGAAGCCGCAGCATACCATGAGATTGTTCCAGATGAAGCAGTTGCAGATAAGGTTGCAATTCCATTTAAAGAAACCGTATCAGAAGTTGTACCAGTAATTGACGGAATTGAGTTTACAGTAATAACAACTGTATTTGAGTACTCTAAACAAACACCGTTTGTGATTTGTGCTCGATAATACCTTGTTGACGTAAGCGCACCCATTTGCGCACTGCTTAAAGTTGCAGAAGTAGCTCCTGAAATATTTACAAATGTGTTATTGTCTGATGATGATTGCCATTGAATAGTACCTGTTTGACCTGATAAAGTTAAATCAGTTGGTGAACTACCACTGCAAATTATTTGACTTGAAGATGCCGTTCCTCCAACAGCAGTAGAGCTTACAGTTATTGTATGTGTTTCTGTGTTTGAATAAGAACTGCCAGTTGAAAAAGTTCCTTTAACTGTAAAAGACAATATATATACGCCAGCCTTTGATAGCGTGTAAGCAGGTATTGAAGTTATATTAATATAGTCTGTAGTTATTCCGCTTGGGTCTGTAATAAATCCAGAATAAGATACTGTTTGACCAGATATTAGCGTTCCACTATATGAACCTTGTAAATTCAGTGAGGTATTTTGACAATACACAGCCTTATCCGCAGGATTATCTATATTTGCGTTTAAGGTTCCCCCAGAAGCCACAATCTCTCCAAAAGTTGCTACGGTTCCTCCACCACCGCGACATACAGCAATTACATCTCCACCTATAAAAATTTCGGTATTGTTAGAACATGCACCTGTGATAACACCACCATCTTGTATAGCTAACACCGCATTAGTTGGCAAATACAAATCTACTTTTTGAGTATCGAATATTAACTCCCCACCATTTAAAACATCTATTAATGACGTGTTTAACGTTACTGATTTAGGATTTGATCCTCCAACTAAATTAAGTTTCCCGCTTACGCTTACTTCACCCATATTGTTACTAACAAAATTAGTGCTCACAGAAACAGTATTATCAACTAGTATAGTAACTAAATAAGTGCCCGTATTTTGACCAGGATATGTTGTTGCAGTAACCCAAGAGCTTCCGTTCCAAGTTTCCCAAGTACTTGCAGTTTGCCAATCGCCTGTAGCAGCAGATCTAAAGTCACCTATGGTTTGTGCAAATGATAATTGTGTAAATAAAATTATAGCGAATAAAAAAAATAAATTTTTATTGGATGTATTTACAAATCCAGTTTTAAACTTAAAAGATTTGAAAATACAAGGTGATAATAACGACCTAAAGAAAGCCTTTATTTGAGGTGAATATTTTTGTGTGTTTTTTTTCATAAGGCAATTGGGATTTCAAGTTCATTTTTTTTTGTTTTCTAATTTTTTATGTCATTTTATTGATATTTTGGTTTATAATCTGATAATATTAAAAGTTTAAATATTTAACACAAATAGTTAAATACATTCCTTTTTTGTAAAATACAATAACCCATATTCAAAGCATAAACTTGCTTTAATAGAGTTTTTAAAAGCATTTATAGATTTTTGATTAATTCTAGCAAACAAACTAACCTTGCTATGAACAATTGAATTCCATAATAAATTAAAGTAATTAGCAGTATATAACAATAGTGAAGACTTTTCTTGCACAACAGAAAGCAACAAATTTGATAATTTAAATTTTAGAATTGAAAGAAAAACTACTGGGGCCATAGCTAAATTTTAAGTTAGGGTTTCTATAGCTATACAATTTTTTTATTAATTTTCAAAGCTACATACTCTCAAATTTACTAAAATTAAAGTTATTAACAAACTAAATTGAAATAAAAAATAACGCAAACTACTATTTGTTAGCTATTTAGAATCATTTTAAGCAGTTATTAACAAATTTTTTATTTAATCAAATCCCACTAACATTAGCTGCTTAAATGCCTAAAATAAGATAGATTAAAATGTATACTATTAAATAAGTAACAAAACTGTAGATTTAAAACTATATTTAGTTTTATTGCTATTATATAAATAGGTATATAACTATGATAAAAACACTTTTATAGACCATAATAAATACAAACAACCCTCAGCATAACTAAATACTGAGGGTTGTTTAAAAAGCTTTAAAATCTAAATTATTGAATAATTATTTTTGTGTTGAAACTTCCTTTTTCCGATTTAATAGCCATAAAATAAACACCAGAACTTACATTTAATGGAATTGAAAATACACTTTCTTTTGATGTGTTCTTATAATGTTTCATTACCTGACCTAATTGATTATAAACCGCAATCCAAGTTATTGTGGCTCCCGAATTATTTGTTATTTGTAACTCAGAACTTGTATTGTTCATATACACTAGCATACCAGCTTGTAAAATTTCA
>NZ_JBFHHX010000246.1:0-2649 GCF_041596795.1 Lutibacter sp. | reverse complement strand
TATGAAAATGCACTTAACAAATATAATTAAACAGTTAGGCGCAAGTGATGAAGAAAAAGAATATTTGATCGATTATTTTGAACATAAAACAATAACACATAACGCTGTTGTAGAAGCATATAATAATTTGATTGGAGAGAAATAATGAAAGAATTCTACAGTAACGGTAAATTATTAATAACGGGTGAATATTTTGTGTTAGATGGCGCAATATCTTTAGCAGTGCCAACAACTTGCGGACAAGATTTAATTGTAGAACCAATTAACCAACCCGAATTAATTTGGGAAAGTTATACAAATACTGGTGAATGTTGGTTGCAAGCCATTTTTGAATTACCAAAATTGCGTTTGACAAGCGCATCTTATGATGATAAACAAGATGGAGGAAAGGGAAGTTTAGCGGAAAATTTATTTGAAATATTATTGCAAATTAGACAGTTGAATCCTTCTTTTTTGAATACAGAACAAGGGTTTTTAGTGAAAACAAACCTTACGTTTCCTAAAAACTGGGGATTGGGAACATCTTCAACACTAATAAATAATTTAGCGAATTGGGCTAAAGTAAATCCGTATCAATTATTAGAAAAAACATTTGGTGGAAGTGGTTACGATATTGCTTGTGCGCAAAATAATACACCCATTTTATATACCAGAAATGAAACCAATCCAATTGTAGAAAAAGTTAATTTTAATCCAACTTTTAAAGATCAATTGTATTTTGTGTATTTAAATAAAAAACAAAATAGCAGAGATGGTATTCAACGGTTTAAAAGTTTAAAAGGCAATTTAACTTCAGAAATAACACAAATTTCTCAATTAACAAAAGCTTTTGTGGTTTGCAATAAAATAGATGATTTTGAAAAACTACTAATTGAACACGAGCAAATTGTTTCAAAAACTATACAGCTAAAAACTGTTCAGGAAATTTATTTCTCAGATTATTTTGGACAAACAAAAAGTTTAGGAGCTTGGGGAGGCGATTTTATTTTAGCTACCGGAAACCAAGATTCTTTAAAATATTTTAATCAAAAAGGATTTCAAACGGTAATTCCGTATCAAGATTTAATTTTATAAATAATAATAAAGCCAAAATAACAAAGGAATTCCAAAGCCAATAAGTGTAAGCCACCATCCTCTGCCTTTAATTCCGTTTTTCCCTTTAATCATAAATAAACCTGAAATTGCTAAAAATAGCAGAGCAACTGCAAATATATCAGCAATATAAGTCCATAATCCTTTCGGTTTGTTTAAATGTAAGTCGTTGGTTTCTTTTAAAAATAATCTTGAATTAACTTTTTCTTGTTTTACTTCTTTGGTAATATAATTAACTAAAATGGTATTGCCTTCAACAAAAATTTCTAATTCATTAGGAGAAGATCTGTAGGTGTTTTTTACTTCACCTTTTTCATTAATAGCATTTAAAACGTACACTACAGTTTCATCTTTTGTGGCGTTTTTTGGTAAAGAATCTAAAATTATAGTTGATTTTTCAATTTTATAATTAGGATTCCAGTCTTGAATATGGTTTACAGCTATGCCAGAAATTGCATAAATAATGGTTAAGCCAGCGGCAATGTAGCCAATATCTCTATGCAATACACGTAGTAATTTTCTCCAGTGCATTAATTAAAAGTTAGGTTTATTTAGTTAACTACGGCTCCAAGTCCTTTTAATCTATATTCAGTTTTGCCTTTGGTTATAGTCTTTGGATCAAACTTAGTTCCATATTCTTTTGCCATATGCTCACCTTGTTCAATTAAATCTTCTTTGGTGTATACAAGAGCTTCAAAAACACCTTCAGCTATAATTTTTTTTCCTTTTTCCTCCATTGGAAAAACAATTACACCATCATCAACTTTTAATCTAATTTTTTCAAATTCTTTATCACTAGCTATATCAATCCAACAACCTCTTTTTTCACAAACTTTAACTATTAACCCTTCAACTTGTACAGTTTTACCAACATATTTTTTTGGATTTTTAAATAATTCAGAAATTGGAGTTTTCTCTTTTAATACAAGTTTTTTACCATATTTTACACCTTCTTGAGAATGTGAATTAAAAACGAACACTACCGAAAGCAATAAAAATAAAACGAATCTTTTCATATAAAATAATTTAACTTACGTTGTTTAAAATTGAAATGTAAATATACTTAAATTTAAATTATCAATGTTGGTGTTTTTTAAATTTGCTTAAGCACCGTAATATTTAAGAATATACATTATAATATGCTATTTTTGCATTTAATATGGCAAAAAAATTTATAATTATTGGAGGTGGAGCTGCTGGTTATTTTGCAGCTATAAATGCGGCAGAATTAAATCCTGATTTAGTAGTTATTATTTTAGAAGGAAGTACTAAAGTGCTGCAAAAAGTAAAAGTAAGCGGTGGCGGACGATGCAATGTTACGCACGCTTGTTTTACGCCAAATGAGTTGATTGAATTTTACCCTCGTGGTGGAAAAGAATTACGCGGTCCATTTCATCAATTTATGACAGGCGATACTATGGAATGGTTTGAAAATAGGGGAGTTTCGTTAAAAATTGAAGATGATAATCGTATTTTTCCTGAAAGTAATTCGTCTCAAACTATTATAGATTGTTTTTTAGAAAGTGCTAAAAATGCAGGTGTTATTTTAAAAACAAG
>NZ_JBFHHX010000245.1:0-2863 GCF_041596795.1 Lutibacter sp. | reverse complement strand
GTCATATACGCTAAACGTGTTGCTTCGCCTGCAAAAACTTGTTGCCCAACCATTCCATCATCAGTTAAATTCATAGCAAACTTTAACATTTTTATAGAAGTTGGTGATTTTGCTAAAATTTCTTGCGCCCATTCATAGGCTGTATTTTCCAATTCATCATGCGGAATAACTGCATTTACCATTCCCATTTCAAAAGCTTCTTGAGCAGAATAATTTCTTCCTAAGAAAAATATTTCACGTGCTTTTTTTTGTCCTACCATTTTAGCTAAATAAGCAGAACCATAGCCACCATCAAAACTTGTAACATCAGCATCGGTTTGTTTAAAAATGGCATGTTCTTTACTTGCCAAAGTTAAATCGCATACTACATGTAAACTATGTCCGCCACCAACTGCCCAGCCAGGAACTACAGCAATAACTGCTTTAGGCATAAAACGAATTAACCGTTGCACATCTAATATATTTAATCTGTGATAATTATCTTCACCTACATAACCTTGGTGTCCGCGGGCACGTTGATCTCCTCCACTACAAAAACTATAAACTCCATCTTTAGTACTAGGTCCTTCAGCGCTTAATAACACCACGCCAATATTTAAATCTTCTTGTGCATCATGAAAAGCTTCTAGCAATTCACTAGTTGTTTTTGGTCTAAATGCATTTCTAACATTTGGCCTGTTAAAAGCAATCCTAGCAACACCATTACATTTTTTGTATGTTATATCTTCAAATTCCTTAACAGTTTTCCAGTTTATTTGATCCATTTTATTTAAATTAGACCGTAAAAATAATAGATTTAATTAGGAAAAAAAACAATCTCTTAAAACTTAATTATTGCCCTTTGGTTTACAAAAAATATTACTATTAATTTAATTAGTAATTTTGCAAAAGAAATTACGACAAATCAGTTAAATAAAATATGCCCTTATTGAATGAAAATTTTACACGCTAGTTATAATACAAATTCTGAATTACCTCTAAAATTAAAATTTAGTTTTGAGGCTATATTTGATTATTTGGAATCTATTGCATTAGATAAAGATCATTATTTACACTTAACTGCCATTAATTTATTAGAAGAATACCAACAATATCCTGAAATTAGGCATGGTTTTGAAGATCTAACTTTATTGGAAAAATACAAACAAGAAATTAGTAAATTACTGTCTATTCTTTTCCCTGATTTGTTACAAGATAATGAAATAAAAGCCGCAACCATTCCTTTTGAGTTTACAACTTTTAAACTTTCCAGAAGATTTCAGCAAATTCTTGAAGATGCTGGAGAGGATTACAACTTTGAAATTAGAAATTTTGATGATACTAATATGTATATTTTAAGCTGTACATTTATTTTATCATACCATTATAACGTACATATTGATTTTAGAAGGCCTTTCTTTTTTGATATTCCTAATGTAAAAACTGGAATAACAAAACATTATAGAACTCTAATAAATGGTGATTTTTTTAAAGTTTCACCTTTAGAGTCGGCTCCAAAAATTACAGATGAAGATGTTAAATTATTATTAGATAACTTTAATAATATTGATATTTGGAAAGAAAAATTTCCTCCAAACAGTTATCAGTTTACAGGTTTTGGAATGATGAATTTGTTTGATGTTACTCAAGATCAATCTATATCTAATTTAAAAGAAAATTTATTACGTAAAGATGAAAAAGGCTTTGAAGAAATTGAACAAAGTATTTCTAAATTATTTGGATCTACAACTATTCAGTTTGGATTTTCTACGTACTCCATTAGCCAAGAAGGTATTTCATTTTCAAATTTAAAAAAATCAAAAAGCTTTTTAATACCTAATGAATCCGATTGTAAAATTAACAATTTCTTTTGCCAAAATATTATAGAGAACGTTTTTGAAAAAAATGAATTAATTGCCATTTCAGATATTGAAAAATACGGAGCGTTAACTAATTGCAACCAACTTTACAAATCTTTAGAAAAACATGATATTCAGAGTGTTATTTTAGTTCCTTTTAAATTAAAAAAAGATTTATTTGGAATTATGGAACTTGTATCGGTTAATAAATATGAGTTAAACTCTATTAATGCTTATAAATTAAAAGACGTTATTCCGGTTATTAAAATAGCAACAAGACGTTTTATGGAAGAATATGAAACCAAGTTAGAATCCATAATTCAGGAAAACTACACATCTTTACATCCAACTGTAAAATGGAAATTTTACGAAGAAGCAGAAGAATATTTATTTCAACATGAAAATAACCCAACTGATTTTTATAATTTAAAAAATATTGTTTTTGAAAATGTAATTCCATTATATGGTCAAACTGATATTAAAGGATCTTCAGTTGCCAGAAATAATGCTATACAAGATGATTTGGTAAAACAATTAAAATTAGCTGGCAAGGTAATTGAAAAAGCAAATACAATATACAATTTACCAATTTATAACGATTTACTTTTTAGAATTGAAACTTGCTTAAAAAATATTAAAGATGGCTTAAACTCTGGTGATGAAGTAATGTTAACCGACTTTTTAAACAAAGATATTTACCCTGTTTTTAACCATTTAAAAACTGTTGACACAACTTTAAAAGAAGATATTGCCAATTATATGGAGCAAATAGATCCTAAACTTTTAGTAGTTTATGATAAACGTAAAAAATATGAAGATAGCGTTACTATTTTAAATGAAGAATTGGCAAATTTTATAGATCATAAACAAGACGAAGCACAAAAAATGTTTCCTCATTATTTTGAACGCTATAAAACAGATGGAATAGATTACAATATGTACATTGGACAATCATTAGTAAAAAATAACACCTTTAATAAAATTTATTTGTACAATTTAAGGTTATGGCAATTACAAATGATGTG
>NZ_JBFHHX010000244.1:0-2881 GCF_041596795.1 Lutibacter sp. | reverse complement strand
TAGCGTCAAATTTTCTTTTAGTTTTATTCATGGCATGAGAAACATTGTTTCCAACCATTGCTTTTTTTCCAGTAAGTTCACAAACTCTTGACATATTTCTGTACCTTTATTTAGTGTTTTCTCAAACGAGATGCAAAATTAGAATATTCCTTCTAAATACACAAACTTATTTTACTAGTTTTTTAAAATTTCTTTTCTAATCATTTCCAACGCCTTGTTTGTGGCTCTTTCAATTACCTTTTCACGAGGCTTTCCAAAGAAAAATTCTTCTGAATAAACACCTGAAGCTGTAGCAATTGCAATAAAAACCGTTCCAACAGAAGTATCTGTATCATCAGTTGTTGGACCTGCATTACCTGTAGTGGCAATTGCATAGTTTGTTTGATACTTTTGTTGAATTCCTTGTGCCATTGCTTCCGCAACTTGACTACTTACTACCGAAAACTCATCAATTAACTGCTTATCAACACCTAATTCATTTATTTTTATACTTGAATTATACGCAATAACGCCTCCAATAAAATAATTAGACGCTCCGGGTATTGCTGTTATTCTTTTACAAATTGATCCACCTGTGCAACTTTCAGCAATAGCTAAGGTTTTATTTTTCTCCTTTAACAACTCTCCTATAACCACTTCAATGGTTTCTCCTTCATCAAAACCAACAATAATATCAGAAATTATTACCGATAATTTTTCTACTTCATTTTTAATAGCACTTTCTAAAACTTCTTTATTAGTTCCTTTTGCAGATAAACGTAAACGAACATTTCCAAATGATGGTAAATAGGCTAATTTTATAAATTTTGGTAAATTATCTTCCCAATCTTCTATTCTTGCCGCAACCATGCTCTCTCCCATTCCATACGTTAAAATAGTTTTATGTAAAATATACGGTAAATTAAAAGTTTCTTTAATTTTTGGTAAAACACTTAAACTCATTAAGGTTTTCATTTCAAATGGAACTCCTGGTAAAGAAATTACAACTTTTTTATTAGTTTCAAACCACATTCCAGGCGCTGTTCCCACTGTATTAAATAAAGGAGTACATAAGGACGGTACTAACCCTTGGTTTTTATTTACTTCGGTAAATGGATAATTAATTTTAGCAAACATTGCTTTAATATGTTCAACAACATTATTATTTAATTTTAATGTATCGTTAAAATATTCGGCTAAAGTAAGTTTTGTAATATCGTCTTTAGTGGGTCCTAATCCCCCGGTTAAAATAACAATATCAACATTTGATTGTGCATTTTTAAGGGTTGCTAAAATATGTTCTTTATCATCTTGAACGGAGGTGATTTGGTAAACTGACACTCCAATTTTATTTAATTCTGTAGCTATAAACTTAGAATTTGAATCTAAAATTTGTCCAATTAAAATTTCATCACCTATGGTAATAATTTCTGCCTGCATTTTTTTTTAATAATTTTTGATAAAAATACTAATTACAACGCAACCTTTTAGTTAATTTCGCATCTAATAATTAACTAAGAAAATCTAAAATCTACCGTGCTATGAATACAACTAACGAAATGACTGACCGAGAATTATTAAAACAAATAGAAAATTGCACTTTTCCACCAGAATTATTTACACATGAGATAATGTTAAGAATGTCTTGGATTTTAAATCAAAAATATGATTTGGAAACTGCAATTAAGAAAAACTGTGAGATTAAAGAGAATTATTTTATTAATGCGTTGCATAGCAATAAATTTAATATCACTTTAACAAAAGCATATACAGAAATTACACGTCACTTCATGGAAAACTCTTCAGTTAAAACTTTTGATAAGTTGCTAAAAGAATTTCCAAGGTTACAATATAATTTTAAAGATTTGGTAAAAACGCACTTTGGATACAATATTTTAAAAATCCATAGAAAAGAGGAACCAAATATACCAAGACCAATATTATTTACTTTTTAATAAAAAAACTCCAAATTTAAATATGGAGTTTTTTTATTTATTTTATTTTTACTTCAAAAGCTTTTTTGCCGTAAATTGTGCCAATTAGCACATCGTTTTCTTGAACTTTACCAACACCTTCTGGCGTTCCTGTAAAAATAACATCTCCTTTTTTTAATGTAAAAAACTGAGATACATAGGCTACCAATTCATCTACTTTCCACAACATAAATTTACTATTTCCTTTTTGAACCATTTCATTGTTTTTATGAAGCGAAAAACTAAGATCTAGTAAATTACCCAATTGCTCTTTAGGATAAAATTCACCAATTACAGCACTTCCATCAAAAGCTTTAGACTTTTCCCAAGGCAAACCTTTATCTTTTAACTTATTTTGTAAATCACGTGCTGTAAAATCTATTCCTAATCCAATTTCATCATAATATTTATGAGCAAACTTCTCATCTATATATTTTCCAACTTTATTAATTTTTACCAAAATCTCCACTTCATAATGAAGATCATTTGAAAATGGTGGAATAAAAAAAGGTTGATTTTTTGCTAAAATTGCAGAATCTGGTTTTAAAAATATTACGGGCTCTGTTGGCTTTTCACTTTGCAATTCTTCAATATGCTTTGTGTAATTGCGCCCTATACATATAATTTTCATAGATATATGTTTTATTATTGATTTTGGTTATATGTTGAAGTATTAAATTTAAAACTCCTAATTTTTAATTCACTCCTATTATTAAGGTAAATATTTTTTTTCAAAGTTTGGTTTACGCTTTTCTAAAAAGGCATTTCTACCTTCGGTGGCTTCATCGGTCATATACGCTAAACGTGTTGCTTCGCCTGCAAAAACTTGTTGCCCAACCATTCCATCATCAGTTAAATTCATAGCAAACTTTAACATTTTTATAGAAGTTGGTGATTTTGCTAAAATTTCTTGCGCCCATTCATAGGCT
>NZ_JBFHHX010000243.1:0-2895 GCF_041596795.1 Lutibacter sp. | reverse complement strand
TGATGAAGCTCCAACTACTTTTATTCCTTTTGATAATTTCAAACCAATTTGCACGTTTTTAACCTTATTTTCCAGAGCAAAAACCGTAACTGGTAAGGTAACTTTTTCACCCGGACTTAATTTACGAGGAAGCGAAGCCAATACCATTAAAGGCTTTCTAACGGGCGTTGTAAATTCTGCATTTCCATAAGCGCCACTACTATTATCGGCTGCAATAACCATAGTTCGCACAGAACCAATGTATTTTGGTAATTGAATGGTATGACTCGCGGTTTTACCTTTTTCCAAAGTAAAAGGCCCCAAATAACGCACTACTGGTTTAAATCTGTTGGCTTTATTGTTTTTGGCTGGCGCAGCTTCACCATCGCCTCCAATACCAAAAACTTGTTCAATTTTTCCACCGTAAGCTCCAATTACATCATCAAAAATATCCCACGTTTTTACACCCAAAGCTTCACGCGTGTAAAAAGCATTCCAAATATCAGGTGTTTTATAGCGAGTTAAATCTAACAAACCTTCTTCAACAACTGCAATTGTATAAGTCATTTTTTTACCTGATTTTTCCTTTAATTTTAAGGTGAATTTTTCTTCAGGTTTTAACACTTTTGGCATAGTAATAATTGGCTCTAAACGTGTATTTGCATCTTCAACCAATAAAGGAATAACACCATACAAACGCAACGGAAAATCGTTAGCAGTTGATGCATGTGGTTGCAATAATGTAATATTTACAAACACATTTGGCGCCATTTCTTTGGTAATTGGAATTTCTACCTTAGTTTCACCTTTTTGTGTTTTTTGCCATACCTTTTGTAAAACTTCGGTTCCGTTTTCAATACTAATTAAAGCGTTTCCGTTTGTACCTGATGGAAAAGTAATTACAGCGGTTTCACCAACATTATAGCTGTCTTTATCCGAAGAAAAAACCAACATATTAGAACCTTCTGGATCGTTTGATGGGCGTTTCCACCAGTTTTTATAAAAATAAACTGTGGCTCCAGTTGCATGTCCTCCTTTTTTATCAATTACACGAATTAAAAATCTTCCACCATCGTTATCAGGAATATTTAATTTGAATGCTCCTTTTCCCTTGGAATTGGTGTTTATTTTTAATTTCTTGTATGGTTTATGAAAACTACTTCCATCGTAGGTTGATAAATTATCATAGGAAGAACTCCACCACCAACGCCATTCTACTTTATACACTTCAATTTCTAAATTGTTTTTAGCGATTGGCTTACCATTTTCGGTAATTGTTGCTACGCTAAATGTTACGCTTTCATCGGTATCATAAGAATTATACGCTTTTGGTTTTGGTAATTTTAACCCAACAAATGCTGCGTAAGGAGCGTATTTTTTTGAAATAACATCTATAGAAAAATCGCCACCGTTTTCGTATGCTTTTGATAAAAAAGCAACGTTTAACATTCCGGGAGCTTTGTTTTCTAAATTTATTTTTTTGTTGATGGTTGCTGTGCCATTTTCATTTAAATTTCCTTCAAAAACCTTAATTTCTTCCGAAGAAAATTCACGTGTTGGATCGTTAAAAATATAATCTGGAAACGTATCAGAAAAAGCATTGTAATTATTGGTAAATTTAGCATTTACTTCGGCTTTTATATTTTTTGCAGGAGTACCATGCAGCCATTTTACCGCTAATTTTCCATTTATTGAAGCATTACTTTTTAGCACCTGATCAGTAAAATCTATATTAATTTTTAGTCTATTTGGTTTTACTGTTTCAACCTTTAATTGTTTGTAAAATTTAGCTCCGCCAACCGAAATGGTACTGTTCCAATTTCCGGTTGGATCGGTATCGGAAGTTGGTACCATAAAATTATAAATACCATGTGCATTTTTAGATACTATTTGGTTAAATGCTATTTTTCCACGCGCATCTGTAACCTGTAATTTTATTGGATGCTCTTTAGGTAATGGATTCGCATTATCATTTAAAACAAAGGTTAAATAAATAGAATCTCCAGGTCTCCAAACGCCGCGTTCTCCATATATAAATCCTTTTAACCCTTTTTGTAATTTTTTACCAGAAATATTAAAATTACTTAATGAAAGTGCGTTTCCATCATCTAATTTTAAGTAGGTTTTATTTTTTCCGTTAGAAACAATTGCAAAACTTGCAATAACATCGGCGTCAATTCCTGTAAAGCCACTATTATCCGTCACTAGTTGCGCAATTTCTTGTTGTTGGTAGTTGTACAAAGTAACTTTTGCACCACTAATTGGATTGGTTGTTAAAATATCTGTTACTATAAAAAAGTACGAATTATTTTCTCCTTTTTTGGCAATAACCCCAATGTTTGAAGCTAAAATATTTGCGGAAACTACATTATCATAATGTGAATAATAGGCTTTTTTACAAGGATTTTCTCTATCGCGCCAATTGTAATAATTATCGTTATAACTGTAAATTAAATTATCCCAATATTGTTCTTCTCTTTCCTCTTCGTCATCAGATAATTCTGTATTATTTTGATTGTCATCATAAAAATCTTCTTCATAATAATCGTCGTCATTTGTGTTTTCTGAAGCAACTTCAACACCATCACATTTATACAAAGAATATTCTTGTTTTATACTTAATTCTACTCTGTAAATTGCGCCAGGATCGGCTTTTATTAGCGTGGATAAATCTATGGAATACGCTTTCCATTTACCATTATCATCTAACTCGCTTTTTTGAAGATTAATTGTTTTTTTAGCAATCCTTCTACCAACTCTTCTAATATCATAACTATTATTGCTTCCTAAATTATCTGTTTGTAAAAATTGCAAAATGTTATTTTCAAAAATTTTGATAATTCTAACATCAACAGCTTTTAAATTAACAGCTTCAAAATTAAATTTTAAATCGTTAGAGTTTGGTAAAATTACACC
>NZ_JBFHHX010000242.1:0-2911 GCF_041596795.1 Lutibacter sp. | reverse complement strand
GATTGCATAATGTACCACATTTCAGTTTTTCCAAATGAATTATGGCGCTCTTTGGATAATTGATCATTTGGGTGCACTTGTACCGATAAATCTTGTTTTGCATCAATAAATTTTATCAATAAAGGAAACTTATTTCCAAAATTAGCATAGTTGTTTTTTCCAACCAATTCCCCTTTAAATAATGTTAATAACTCTTTTAACGACTTTCCTTTTAAAGTTCCATTTTCAACAATAGAAATATCTCCTTCAACATCAGAAATCTCCCAACTTTCACCTATATTTTTTAAATTGGATTTCTTGTTTAATGCTTCAACTAGTTTATTTCCTCCCCAAATTTTATCTTTTAAAATGGGGTTAAATTTTATTGGATAATTCAACATTATTTTATGAGTTGTTTAAGGTTATTTAAAACAAAATCAATTTCATCAAAGGTATTAAATTTACTAAATGAAAACCGAACTGAAGTATTTTTCGCTTCTTTATCTGGTAAAATTGTATTTAAAACATGAGAACCTTTATTACTTCCACTTTGGCAGGCACTTCCACCAGAAACCGCTATACCCTTTAAATCTAAATTAAAAAGTAACATTGGGTATTCCTTAGGAAATTGAACATTTAAAATAATATAACTGCTCTCATTTTTACTTTCAGAAGTACCATTAAAACGTATGTTTTCAAAGTTATTTTTTAACTGTGTTATAAAATAACTTTTTAAGTTTTGTACTTCTACTTTTTCATTATCCAAATTTTCATAAGCCAATTGCAGTGCTTTTTCCATTCCTAAAATGCTATGCACATTTTCTGTTCCGGCTCTTGCTCCACGTTCCTGCTCACCTCCATGTAAAATTGGATATATTCCTATTCCTTTTTTAATATATGCAAAACCAACACCTTTTGGGCCGTGAAATTTATGTGCGCTTGCTACAAAAAAATCAATAGGTGTTTTTTTAATATCAAACTTAAAATGTCCAACAGCCTGAACAGCATCTGTATGAAAAAATGCATTATTCTTACTGCACATTTCTGAAACCTTTTGAACATTTAACACGTTTCCAATTTCATTATTCACAAACATTAAACTCACTAACTTCTTTTCATCAGATTGGCTTAATAATTTCTCTAAATGCTCATAACTTATGGTTCCATCAGCAGCTACATCAACCCAAAAAATTTTAATTTTAAACTCTTTTATAAGTTGTTCTATAGTATGTAAAACTGCGTGGTGTTCAATTTTTGAAGAAATAATTGTAGTTACTCCTAAATTTGTAACTGCATTCCTTAAAATTAAATTATCTGCTTCCGTTCCTCCAGCCGTAAAAACAATTTCTGAAGCTGTTACATTAAAATGTTTTGCAATGTTTTTTCGAGCAGTTTCTACCATTGACTTCGCTTTTCTACCAATTTGGTGAATAGATGAAGGATTTCCATAAATAGTTTTCATGGACTCTGTAACTATTTCTATTACTTCTGGCAATAGTTGTGTTGTGGCGGCGTTGTCTAAATATACTTGTTTCACTTCGCAAAAATAACTAAAATAAATGGTTTCAATTTGCGTATACTGGCTGAAATCAATTATTTTTGTGCTTTAAATTTTAAAAATGAAAAAAATTCTTACGCTTTTTTTAATCATCACTCTTTTTTCTTGTAACGATGGTGATTTAGATGTTCCTTCCTTTGATTTTGAAGATACCGTGAATTCGTGTGGCGAGTATGTTTTATATGTTGAAAATAGTAGTGGTACTGAAGTTTTGGCTATTACACTTACAAATGGAGAGTTAGGAACAACGGTTGGAGAAGAATCGTACGATACAAGCACCTCACTACTTGTTGTTTATAGAATATTTGACGACGAAATTTCAAGTAGTTACTTTTGCCAAGATATTCCACCTACAACTCCAGAAGTTATATCTAGTTTAGATGCAGAAAGTGCAACCATTAACATAGTTACTACTGAAATTATTGAAGATAGTGTTGTTACGGGTTATTCTTATGAAATTTCTATTTCTGATTTATTATTTATGGATGGTGATGACCGTATTTATTATGAAAGTTTAGATTTTGGAACGTTTGAAGTAGACCTTTAATTTTTAGGATTCTGATAAATATAAATCTCTGTTGCGCCTAAACCATATTTTTTATAGTCTGCAGCGTACGATGAAATATTATATTTTTTAAATAAAAACTCAAGTTCGCTTTTTAAAACGCCTTCACCCACACCGTGAATAAAAACAATTTTTGGAAGTTTGTTTTTTATAGCAAACTCAATTTTATGTTTAGCCGTATCAATCTGAAGGTTTAACATATCATAATTATCCATTCCTGCCGTAGATTTTGTTAGCTGATGAATGTGTAAATCTACTTCCATTGGACCTAAATCTTCAGGTTTTGTTGAAGTTTTAAATTTTGGTGCTTTTTTCTTTTTATCCTGGTAGTTTAATTTTTGAACCAAAGCCTCATTTGTTATATCAGAATATTTAGATAAATCCGATTGTTTTTCTTCAATAACAACCAATTCGTTAGGGGAAAATTCAAAAGAAAATCCTTCTGTGCTTTCAATAACAATTTTACCTTTTGAAATTGCTACTACTTTACCTTTAAAAATTTCATCAACTACAGCAACATTGTCACCAATTTTAAAAACTCTCTCCATTTTATATTAACATTGAATTAAAAACAAATTACTTAACTTTTTAGTAATTTTGAAGAAATATTCATTATTACTTTTAAAATTATTTTTACGCAAAAATATAAAGATGACGCAAATTGATTCCATAAATACAGAACATTTTTTTAAAACTGCTTTAGAAAATTTAAAAATTGATGAAAACAGAAAGCAATTATTAAAGTCTATTGCCAATTTTATAGCCTCACAATTAAGAGTTAACAAGCGAGTAAATCTTAATTTTATATG
>NZ_JBFHHX010000241.1:0-2932 GCF_041596795.1 Lutibacter sp. | reverse complement strand
TCTATTTTATTGTAACTTTTTGATCTACAAATTGTTTAATAGGCATTACAACAATTCCTTCAGAGGTTTTTATGGTTATACAAATATTATCTATTTCTTGAATAACACCTTCTATCTTTTTAGTTTTTATGTGCTGCCCTATTTCAAAATTTCTTCTGGAATAAAAACCAAATAACAATCTAGTAATTACATCTCTAGCACCTAAACCAAAGGCAATTGTAAAAGAAACTAAAACCGATCCTAATATTAAGGTTAAGTTGCTTGTAATAATTTCCGTGTCAACACCTGCTTGATTTAATGCTGTAATTGAAATAAAAACAACAATTACATAAAATGCAATATTACTAACCAAATTAGCCCCTGAAAGCTCCATTGATTTAAAGGTGTCTACTATTGAATTTTTTATAATGGAAGCAAAATAAACTCCAACCACAAAAATTAATAAAGCGGTAATTAATATTGGTAAATAAGCAATAAAACTACCAATACCTTCAGAAATCATTGTTAATCCTAAAATTTCAGAACCTATTACAACAAAAATCAGTATCAATAAAAATTTCACAAATTTTAATACTATTTCCGATGGTACTACATCATAATCACTTTTACCAAATAATTTAGCATCATTCAATTTTGTTGTAATTGAATCTATTTTAGTCAATTTTAACAGTCGCTTCAAAATAAAGTTTACTACTTTAATTACTATATATGCTAAAATTATAAATCCAATTCCTAATAATATTTTAGGTATTACATCTACTACAGACCTCCACAAATTTTGTGTAAACGAAAAGTTTACATTTTCTAACTGAATAATTGATTTCATTTTAAATATGGGTTAGTTTAAATTATTCCTTTAACAAATTATTGTTGTTGTTGTTGTTTTTCTTTTTATTTATTTTTTTTTCTGTGTTTAAAAACTCCCCAAAAGTACTTGGATATTTAACTACAAACAAATCGGCAATATCAATAGAAAGCTTAATTAACGAAATATCATTAATTACCTTTTCTCGAAGGGCTTTTGGCACTTCTTCATCGTGTAATATTTTCTTAAACGGATTTTCCATTATTTAAGATTGTTATATACATTAATTACTTTCTCTCTTGCACGTTTTAAACGCATTTTAACCGCACTTTCACCAATATCTAATGACTCTGAAACTTCTTTTATTGAAAAATCATCTTGATATTTCATCAATAAAATCATTTTATCAGATGGATCTATTATATTAAGTGCTTTTTTAAGTAAATCAGCTTTCATTTCAAATAACGCTTCTTCACTAGTGTCTAATTTATTAGAATCTGAAATCTCTCCTTCAAAATTCTTTTCATTCTTTTTATAATTATTTCGTGTTACATAATTTACACAAAAATTATACGTAAATGAATAAAGCCAAGTAGAAAACTTAGCGGTTCCTTTAAATGTTCTTAATTTTATAAATAATTTTATAAAAACATCATGTGTTAAATCTTGAGCTTCTTCTTTATTGGTAGCAAAGCCATAACACTTATTATAAACCATATTAACGTATCTATCATACAGCACAGCAAACAAATGAGAATCATTTGTTGCAACTATTTTCTCTACCAACTCGTTATCACTTAATAACGATATGTCGTTAGTTGATCTCAAATACTTTTTTATTGGATTATACTTTTAAGACTCGCTTGTATTTAAAAAGTCACAAAAAAAATATTTAATTTATTTTGTAACATTTTCAAAAATACAACGTATATATATTAGACCCTAATTAATAATTAAAATAATTTTTAGCTACTAAATGAGACAACTTAAGATTACTAAACAGGTTACCAACAGAGAAACCGCATCATTAGACAAATATTTACAGGAAATTGGAAAGGTAGATTTAATTACTGCCGAAATGGAAGTTGAATTAGCACAACGTATTAAAGCTGGAGACCAAGTTGCTTTGGAAAGATTAACAAAAGCTAATTTACGTTTTGTTGTTTCAGTAGCAAAACAATACCAAAATCAAGGTTTAACATTACCCGATTTAATTAACGAAGGAAACTTAGGTTTAATTAAAGCTGCAAAACGTTTTGATGAAACTCGTGGATTTAAATTTATTTCGTATGCGGTATGGTGGATTCGTCAATCTATTTTACAAGCATTGGCAGAGCAATCTCGTATTGTGCGTTTACCTTTAAACAAAATTGGTTCTATTAATAAAATCAATAAAATGTATGCGTTTTTAGAGCAAGAGAACGAAAGACCTCCTTCTGCTGAAGAAATTGCTAAAAAATTAGATATGACAGTTAATGACGTTAAGGAATCTATGAAAAATTCTGGTCGTCACGTATCTATGGATGCTCCTTTAATTGAAGGTGAAGATTCTAACTTGTACGATGTATTAAACACAGGTGAATCTCCAAATCCTGATAAAGCATTATTACACGAATCTTTAAAGGTTGAAATTGAACGTGCTTTAGAAACATTAACTCCTAGAGAAGCTGATGTTGTTCAATTATACTTTGGTTTAGGTGATGCACACCCAATGACTTTAGAAGAAATTGGTGAAACTTTTGATTTAACTCGTGAGCGTGTTCGTCAAATTAAAGAAAAAGCTATTAGACGTTTAAAACATACTTCTAGAAGTAAAATTTTAAAAACATATTTAGGATAATTAATTACAAATTAGTAATTCTAAATTAAAAAGGCTGTTTGTTACTAAAATAACAAACAGCCTTTTTATATATTTGCAAAAATTAAAACTTCAAAAAATGAACAAATATATTGCACCTTCAATGCTAGCATCAGATTTTGCTAACTTACAACGTGATATTGAAATGGTTAACAACAGCAAAGCAGATTGGTTTCATATCGATGTAATGGATGGTGTTTTTGTTCCAAACATCTCATTTGGAATGCCCGTTATTAGCGCAATTAAAAAACATGCAACTAAAACTATGG
>NZ_JBFHHX010000240.1:0-2937 GCF_041596795.1 Lutibacter sp. | reverse complement strand
GAAGGAACTGTACATCATATTGAGCAACGCCTCAAGAAAAACAAAAACAACATCACTACTGCTGAAATGGATGAGTTAACCTATAAATCGAGTAGTATGATGATGAATGCTGCTTTTTTCGGACAACTTATCATTCTAATTGTATTTACCCCAATTTTATTTTTAACAGGTGTTGAAGGTAAAATGTTTACTCCAATGGCATATACCTTTGGATTTGCTGTTTTAGGTGCTTTGTTATTGTGTTTAACCTATGTGCCTGTAATGGTTTCTTTATTTATGAAACCAACACCACAAGGCAAAAACAATCTTGCTATTCGTACTGAAACTTGGCTAAACAATATTAGTAACAAAGTAATGGCTGCTTTTTTTAAAGTGTATAAACCTTTAATACAAGGTGCTTTAAAATTTAAAAAAACTACCATTGCAGTTGCAGGTGGTTTATTTATAATCGCAGTGTTTATCTTTTCAAATATGGGAGGAGAATTTATTCCAAAATTAGATGAAGGAGACATTGCAATGCAAATTATTATGAAACCAGGTAGTTCATTATCCGAATCTATAAAAGTATCTAATCAGGTCGAAAATATTATCAAAAATAATTTTCCTGAAGTGATAACTGTTGTGGGTCGAATTGGTGTTGCTGAAATCCCTACAGATCCAATGCCTATGGATATTACCGACTCTTTTATCATTCTTGAAAAAGATGTAAATAAATGGACATCCGCAGATAATAAAGCAGAACTAATTGAATTAATGCAAGAAAAATTAAAAGCAATTGTGGGGGCTAATTTCTTATTTAGCCAACCTGTTGAATTGCGTTTTAATGAATTATTGACGGGTGTTCGTGAAGATGTAGCAATTAAACTCTATGGAAATGATTTAGACGTTTTAGCGGTAAAAGCTGAAGAAATGGCTAAAATTATTCAAACTGTTGAAGGGGCTGCCGATGTAAGAGCCGAGGCTACTGAAGGATTGCCACAAATCACAGTAATTTACCAACGTGAAAAATTAGCGAAATACGGTTTAAATATTGATAAATTAAATAGATATGTTAGCACGGCTTTTGCCGGAGCAAATGCAGGAATTATTTTTGAAGGAGAAAAACGTTTCGATCTAGTAGTTCGTTTCGCTGCTAATAACAGAGAAAGTATTGAAGATTTAAAAAATCTTTTTGTAGATCTTCCAAATACAAATACGCAAATACCTTTAAAAGAGTTAGCCAATATTAGTTACAAACCGGGTCCTATGCAAATTTCTCGTGACAATACATACAGGAGAGTTTCCGTAGGTGTAAATGTGAGAGGAAGAGATGTAGCATCTATGGTAGGAGATATTCAACTAAAACTTGATAAAGAATTAAAATTACCCGAAGGTTATTTTATTGAATATGGTGGGTCTTTTGAAAATTTGGTAAGAGCTAAAGAACGACTTTCTATTGTGGTTCCTATTGCACTGTTTTTAATATTTATACTATTATACTTTGCTTTAAATTCCATAAAACAAGCAGTTATGATTTATATGGCAGTGCCTTTGGCAGCCATTGGTGGTATTTTAAGTTTATTTTTACGCGGTATGCCTTTTAGTATTTCAGCTGGTGTAGGTTTTGTTGTATTGTTTGGTGTGGCAGTTTTAAACGGACTGGTTTTAGTAAGCAGATTTAATAGTTTAAAATTAGAAGGAATGACCGACTTAAAACTCCGTATCCTTACAGCTACTGAAGAAAGATTAAGACCTATTTTACTTACGGCAATAGCTGCTATTATGGGATTTTTACCTATGGCAATTTCAGCATCTGCTGGCGCTGAAGTACAACGCCCTCTAGCAACTGTTGTTATAGGTGGCTTAATTTCCTCAACACTTTTAACCCTTTTAGTAGTACCAATTCTATATTATTTTGTTGAAAATGGTACTTCTTTAAAATCGAATCTTAAAATGAAAAATGTAAAAACAACACTTTTAATTGTTGGAATGATGTTAAGTATGGCGCTAAATAAAACCTATGCTCAAACTGCTCCTATAACTATTTCTATTGATGATGCTGTTAAAATAGCAATGGAAAACAATCCAACAATAAAAGGTGCTCAATTAGAAATTGAAAAACAACAAAACTTAAAAAAATCAGCTTTTGATTTAGATAAAACGGCAATTTCCTATACAAAAGGACAATTAAACGGACTTCAACAAGATTATAATGTAAGTATTTCACAAGATTTTAAATTTCCAACACTATATGGAACGCAAGCTAAATTACAAGCTGATAAAATTAAACTAAGTGAAACCAATTTAAATGTTGAAAAAAATAAGTTAGAAAGTGCTGTAAGGGCAGCTTATTTAGAGTTGTGGTTTGTGAAAAACAAGTCTAATTTAATTGCTAATCTGGAAAAAGAGTATGAAAATTTCGCCTTAATTGCTGAAAAAAAATACGCACTTGGAGAAACAAATTTAATAGAGAAAATTGCTGCAGAAGGTAAAAAAGAAGGCGTTAGATTGTTAAAATCTAATGTAGAGTTAGATATTAAAAGTGTAACCAAGCAATTGCAATCATTAATGAATAGCGATGCTTCCTTTGAAATTTCAAACAAAAATTTAGAAAAAATCCCTTTTGAAGCTTCTGCCGAAGAAAATTCAGATAATCCAATGCTTTTATCGCTTCAAAATGAAATAGCAGTGAAAGAAAGAGAACATAAATTAGAGAATGCAAAATTTCTTCCAGACCTGTCCGCAGGTTATTTCAATCAGCAAATTGAGGGTGTTAAAAACTTCTCAGGCTTTGAACTAGGTATTAAAATTCCTTTATTTTTTAGAGCACAACAAGGTAAATCTCAGGCAGCCAAAAAAGATGCTGAAATAGCTTCATTAAACTATCAGCAATCTAAATTAGATTTAAATGCGCTCCTGAAAACAAAACTCAATGAATATGATAAGCAAAAAGCTGCT
>NZ_JBFHHX010000239.1:0-2984 GCF_041596795.1 Lutibacter sp. | reverse complement strand
TTTTGAAGTTTTAATTGTAGTTCCTTCGTTATTTTGTAACACCAAATCTATTCCGCAAATGGTACAAGTATTTGTTTGCGAATGAAAACGTCTGTTTGTTGGGTTTGTATATTCTTCGGTACAAGCTTCACACATTGGAAATTCATCAATATTTGTATTACTTCTTTCAAAGGGAAAATTTTCTGTAATTGCATACCTTGGGCCGCAATTTACGCACGTAGTAAACGGATAATTATAGCGTATGTTAGTTTGATTTTTGATTTCATTTTTACAGTCATCACAAATAGCAAAATCTGGAGTTAGTGGTAAGTTTAATTTCCCTCCTTTTTTGGATGGAATTATTTTAAAATTTTCAAATTTTCTACTTTCAATTTCTTCAATTAAACTGTTTTGAATGTTGGAAACTGGTGGCGGAAAATTTATTAATTCACTATAAAAAGCATCAATGTTTCTTTGAAATCCTTGTGCAACTATAAGTACACCTTTTTCATTGTTTGAAACCGTACCTTTTAAATTAAATTTTATAGCCAATGCATAAACATATGGCCGAAAACCTACACCCTGAACTTGTCCGGAAACTGTAATTTTATAGATTTTCAACATTAAATTTATAGTTTTACTAAGCACTATAAATTTACACTTTTTTTAGTTGAAGTGCTTCTGAATGACTTAAAATTTGTTGAATTATTTCAGGAATTGCAGCTCGAACACTATCGTTTAAATCTATAGTCATAGGATTTAATTCTTCAATAGAAACTGTAAATAAATGAATATCGGGAATATGTTCCATTAAATACACTGCTTCAATCATATCTTTTAAACCAACATCATGAACACTTAATGCCGAAGGAAAATCAGACGCAAATTTTGGACGAATTAATGAAATAGTTCCGGCTGGTTTTCCATCCATAGTAGCATCTACAAAAATGATAGTTTTATAGGCTTCAAAACAATTCAGCAATAAAAAACCGCCTGTTCCGCCATCTAAAATATCTACATATTCAGGCAGTTCAATTTTACTCATTTCCTGAATAATATGCACACCAACACCTTCATCACCCATTAAATAATTTCCAACACCCATTACTAAAATACTGTTGGATTTATCTTTTTCAAAAAAATAAGAATCGCTGCTAATGGCAACTGGAGTTCTTTCGTTCATATCTTTTGTTTTTAAAAAAGTAAATTCATTTTATTTGAAAACAGGGATAAAATGAATTCACTTTCATCTTTGGGCAGATTATTTTTTATTCTTTTCTGGAATATCTTCGTGATGTTTAATTCTATCTTCACGTACAAATTTAAAGCCTCCAAACATTGATGAGACTTCTCCTCGACCTTCTAACCAATCGTGATAAAAAACCAAATACACGTGTACTAAACTAAATAAAATGAATGTCCACATTGCAACATGATGAATTGTTCTCACCATAAAATCACCACCAAATAGCGGAATAACCCACGAAAATAATTTTGGAAACCACCAACCAGATGTATCGGCATACAATGCAAACCCAGTAAATATTTGAATTAGCGCTATAAAAAACATTACTAAATAGGATAACGTTGCCACACTGTTATGACCAACACTAATATCTTTTACATTTGGATGATCTTCATTTAACAACATAACATCAATCTTAACAACGTGCCAAAAATTATTCCAATTCTTTTTACTAAATGGCCAAAAAGCACGCCAACTTGCAAATTGATTTCCTACAAACGACCAATAAATTCTCATTATCATTATAAAAAGAAAAATATAAGCGGCTACAAAATGAATAAAACGAACAATTCCGAACGAATGTAAATTAGTAGCTTCTGCGTTTGATAATAATGCCGGTGGATTTGCAATTAAAAAACCTGTAATACATAGCACAATAATTGCAAGGACATTTAACCAGTGAAATAAACGTACTGGAAGTTCCCAAACCATGACTCTTATAAATTTTTTTGCTTCCATAATTTAAGTTTTAACTTTCACAACTTGCAATATTTTGAACTTGTGAAATATGATTTCCATGTTCATCATATAAATGCACAGCACAAGCAATACAAGGGTCAAAAGAATGGATAGTTCTAATAATTTCTAACGGTAACTCTGGGTCTGCAACTGGTGTTCCTATTAGACAAGATTCATACGCTGAACGTTGTCCTTTTGGGTCTCTCGGAGATGCATTCCAAGTACTTGGAACCACTTGTTGATAGTTTTCCGTTTTACCATCTTTAATTTTAATCCAATGCGCTAATGCGCCGCGCGGTGCTTCCATAAAACCAACTCCTTTAGCTTCAGATGGCCAAGTTGAAGGTTCCCAACTATCCATATTAGCCAAACGTTCGTCACCATTTTTAATGTTACTCATTAGGGTATTGTAGAATTCCATGGTCCAATTAGCCACTAATTGCGTTTCAATTCCACGAGCAGCAGTTCTTCCTAAGGTTGAAAATAATGCATCAACAGGAACGTCCAAATGTTTTAATGCTCCATTTACAGCATCTTGAATTTCTTTATTTCCACGTCCGTAACCGACTAGTAAACGTGCTAAAGGTCCAACTTCCATTGGTAAACCTTTCCAACGAGGTGTTTTAATAAAGCTATATTTTTCTTCAACATTTAAGAAATCATACGGCGGTTTAGGACCTGAATACTTAATGTTAGTTTCTCCATCCCATGGGTGTTTTCCTTTATCATCTCCGTCTGAATAATTGTACCAAGAATTGTTTACAAACTCTTCAATATCTCCATTTCTATGATCAACATCATGAACTTTAGATAAATCGCCATTTAAAATAACTCCTTGAGGGAATTTAAAGCTCGATAAATCTGCATATCCATTTGTTGGAAAATCACCATAACTCATGTAATTTCCAAATCCTTTACCAATAGCACCCCAATCTTTATAGAAAGAAGCAATGGCTAATAAATCTGGAATATACACTTGTTCAATAAAATCTTTTCCGTCTTGTAACAACTTTCCTACGTA
>NZ_JBFHHX010000238.1:0-2986 GCF_041596795.1 Lutibacter sp. | reverse complement strand
GAAGGTAAAACAATTGATGATGCTGAAGAGGAAACTTATTCTTGGTTTTGTGTAAATGAAGACGGTATTCAATGTAGAGTAAAACTAATGAAAAGGTTTTATGAAGATGGTGATTTTTATAATCAGCTATACATCAATTTTAAAGATGTTCAATATGTTTATAATATTTATAAAATTGGTTAAAATTTTCACATACAATTTTGAATGTACTCTATAAGTATTCGAACTAATTTGTACTTTTCAATAAAGAGTAGTTAGTTTATAATTTAAAGTTAAATGATTTTTTTTGAGGATTTGTTAATTTATTTGATGTTCTAAATTTAAAATTTCTAATCCTTTTAATGAAACCAAGCGATGTAAAAAAAGATGATTTAAAAACCCTATTGCTTGCTGTTGATCAAGGTTAGAATTTGTACTTAAATAGTTAATAAATATGATATTTAAAATAGTATCATATGATTTGCTTAACTCATCTTCGTTCAAATTTTTTTTATAAATATTTTCTCTTTTTCCTTGTTTAATATTTTCACTTATAAATGGTAAAATAACAGCCTTTTTTATTTTCAATAATTGAATATAAATAGTAGGATAATATTTTTTTAATTCCTTAATAATAATTGGTGATGCACTGTTGAACAAGGAATTAATAAATTCAAAAAACATATTTAAACTAATTATGGCATTTGAATATTTTTCTGGAAATGCTTTTAATGTGTTTTTAATTTTATGTTCTTGAATTTCAATAATATATAGCAATAAATCGTTTTTATTTTCAAAATATTTATAAATCGTTTTTTTTGAAATTCCACATTTAGTTGCAATATCATCCATTGTTATATGTTGTACGCCGTATGATAGAAATAATTCTGTGGATTTTTCTATGATAAATACTTTTTTATTTTTCATATTCAATGGCTTTTCACAAAAAACTACAAACTACTGTTTTAATATAATTTTAATTAAAATTGAGTTTCACCAATGGCAAGTAAATAGTTGGCAATTGTTATTTTATAGGTTGTTTTTGAATCAATAAAAGCATCTTTTGCTTCTTGAGAAATGGCTCTTGCTTCTAATAAATCTGACAAACTTGTAATACCGGCATCGTAATTATCTTCCATTTCTTTTTGATATTCTACAGCTTGATTTACGGATGTTTGCGCAATTTCAATTTGTTTATAGGCTTCCATTAAATCTCTAAAAGTTTTAGACATTTGCAATTGCAATAATTCAGAATTTTGTGCTAAATTATTTTTAGCAATATCTATTTTAATTTTATGTTCTTGCTTTTTGTAAATTCCACCCCACCAATTTGAAATAGGAATAGATACCGTTGCAAAAGCCAATCCATAAGTATTATCCTGATCAATCATATCTAAATACATTCCACCAACACCTACAGCCAATTGTGGTAATAATTCACCATTTGTCATTTTCTTTTGCAATTCTTCCGCTTCAACGGCTTTGTTGAGCATTTTAAATTCTTCTCTGTTTTTTAATGCTACACCTGTTTCTGCATAATAATTTTGAGGAGGTAGTATTGTTGTTAAAGAATCTTTTACATTAAAGTTTTCAGTATATGGTTTTCCTAAATGTTGAGAAAATGCCATTTTTAAAATTTCGGTTCCGTTGGTAAGTTTTAATTTATTACCTTCAATTTTATTTAATTCTAATTGAACTTTTAATAAATCACTTTTTTTAACTAAGCCAGCATCATAAAAATCACCAACTTCTTTTTGCAATTCTTTCAAAAGCTTTTCATAGTTTTTAAGTGTTATTATTTTTTCATTTAAGGCAACTAAATTCCAATAATAGTCTTCTGTAGTTACTAATATTTCTGATTTGGTTAAATTGTATTGAGATTGGGTAACCTCTCCATTTAATTCTGCCAATTTATTTCCAATTCTAATTCTACCACCAGCATACAAAGGTTGCACTGCGGTAACCATTGCTGTATTGGCGTAATCTAAAGTTTGAATACTAATTGGTGGAACATATGCAAATTGAGTAGCCGTACTTAAATTAGCAAGATTTCCATCGTACACCGGTAAATCCATTGCATCTGTTTTTATATCTAAAAAATCTTTAGACGATTTAAATGCGGTTGCCGAGGCACTTATTGTTGGAAAATAATTTGTAAACGCATTCTTTTTTATTTTTTCAGAAGCATCTAATTTTAGTTGCGATTTTTTTAAAACTTTATTGTTTTCCAAAGCAAGTTCCTTACACTCCTGCAATGTAAGTGTTTGGGAAATAGATGTAACACTTATAAATAATAATATAACTACAATATTTAATTTTTTCATTGTATTCTTATTTCAAAAAATTATTAATTAACATTTAATGCTTTTGCGGCTTTTTTATCTTCGGCAGTACCAACAGATTTCCAATACAATACAGGTAAAACTAATAAAGTTAGAACCATACCTGTAAGCAAGCCGAAACATATAATTGTTCCTAAAGGTCCCCACAATGAAGAACCACTCAAGATCATTGGTATTACACCAACAGCAGCTGCTAAAGAAGTTAGAAAAATAGGACGCATTCTACGTTTACCTGCAGCTAAACCAGCTTCTTTGTACGACATATTTTGAGAATGTACCAAGAAACTTGCGTAATCTATAAGTATAATTCCGTTTCTAACCACAATACCTACAAGCCCCATTACACCTATAAAAGCCGTAAAACTAAAAGGATAATTCATTAACCATAATCCTAAGCCAGCACCAAAAATACTTAATAGCATTGTTGACATTATTAATAGTGCTTTGCGTACAGTTTTAAATTGAAACATTAGAATAAAGAATATAAAAATGACACTTACCCCTAATGAAATTGACATTGGAACAAAGTTTTCAATTGTTGCTTCATAGTCTCCTCCATAAGAAATGGAAGTTCCTTCTGGTAATTCTAGTGCATCAATTAAAGGTTTTATATCGCCAAAAATAGTATTTGCTACTGCGCCTCTTTCTAAATCTGCCATTATTGT
>NZ_JBFHHX010000237.1:0-3028 GCF_041596795.1 Lutibacter sp. | reverse complement strand
TGGAAAACTTTTACCAAATACTGAATTTGGACATGTGCTTCATAAAAGCGGTAGTATTTTTGAAAAATATGCTGCAGATTCTGTAAGAATTGAAGAAAATTTAAGCAGAAAACAATGGGGAAAACGCTTACACAAATACTTCAAACACATTAACTTATTATTGTCTCCCGATTTAATAATTATTGGAGGTGGCTCTAGTAAAAAGTTTAGCAAATTTGAAGCTCAAATAAATATAGATACAGAAATTGTTCCTGCAAAAGCTGAGAATGATGCAGGAATTATTGGTGCTGCTTTGGCTGCTATATAAACCCTTTTACCTTAAACTTTAGGTATTTATTAATTACATTTACAGTTAAGTGTTCTGGTTTTGTAAGAATACCGTAGATTCCTTTACTTTCTAAATTATTTATGCATAAAATCAACTTTAAGCTATTTAAAAAATCTATGAAACTTATTTTTGCGCAAATTTTAAAAGAGAAAAGTAAATTATTAATTATTTTAATTTCCTTTTTGGGGGCTTCTATTTATTTTCAAACCTATAATTTTCAATATTCACTTGATGATGAAATTTATGCTATTAAAAATAGTGCAACAAAAGAAGGTGTAAACAGTATTAGTGATATTTTTAAATATGGAAGCTTATATTTTTATGAAGAAAACTCTTTAAATGAAGGAATATATAGGCCTGTAACATTGTTATCTTTTAGTATTGAAAAATCGATTTTTAATGAATTCAACGCATCAAACGGACATATTTTCAACATATTTCTTTATTTTATTACGCTATTATTAATTGGATTCTTACTTCTAAAAATCCTACCTAAAAATCTTCCAAGTTATATTGCTTTATTCATATTGGCTTTATATGCTTTTCATCCAATACATACAGAAGTAGTGGCCAGTGTTAAAAGTAGGGATATTTTACTTTCCTCTGTATTTTCATTTTCAGCAATTTACTATTGGGTTTTAAATTATCAAAAATTAAAAATTTACCATTATTTTATTATTTTTCTGTTGTTCTTATTAAGCTTGCTTTCAAAAGAAGAAAGTTTAACCATTATAGCTGTTGTATTTTTGATTGCGTATTTTTTCCTAGCTCAAACTATTACAAAATCTATTAAACATACTTTACCTTTTATAATAAGTGGTTGCATTTATTTAATGTTAAGATTTATAATTCTTGATTCACCAACACCAGGATTACAATCAATTTTAAATAATGTTTTATATACTGCACATGGAGAACAAAGAATTGCTACTAACCTATTTGTTTATATAACATATATTAAACTACTTTTATTTCCACATCCACTCTCTTGGGATTATTCATTTAGTCATATCGTTTTAAAATCATTCAAAAACACGTCTGTAATTTTCAGCTTAGTCTTTTTTAGTTCACTTTTTTATATTGCTTTAAAAGAGTTTAGAAAAAAAAGTATTTTATCATTTGGAATATTGTTTTATCTAGTAACTTTTTCAATTTTCGCAAATCTTACCCCTTCAATAACTATTGGTTCTAATTTAGCTGAAAGATTTCTTTTTATTCCTTCATTAGGATTTTGTATTCTTATTGTATATTCAATATATTTTTTAAGTACCAAAGTTAAAATTGTAAAACCCCAAACTTTAACATTTGGCTTTATTTTACTAATAGCAATTGCCTATTTTAGCAAAAGTTACTCAAGAACTGCTGTATGGGAGAACAATTTAACATTAACTTCTGCTGATATAGAAAACTCCATAAATAGCTGGCGTTCAAATATGAAGTATGCTGAGAATTGTAATTTTTTCGCAGATCAAATAAGCAGATCTAAAGATACATCTAACATATATTTAAAAAAAGCTGATTCCTTATATCGCTTAGCAGCTAAACACTACCAAAAAGCATATAATATTACTGGATATAAAAAAGAATTGAAAAATAATTTGTCTAGATTAGGGGAATGTTACCTTAAAATTGGAGATACAGTAAATGCAGAAAAAATATTTTTAATTGGAGCTAAATATCCTAAATTATATAAACCACTTATCAATTTAGGAGTCATAAATTCAAACAAAAAAAAGTATTCAGAAGCAATTAATTATTATACGAAAGCTTTAAATGCTGAAAACCCAAATTTATTAGATGTTTATAAAAATCTAGGTAATATTTATATTGAACTAAATGATTATATAAAATCTATAGAATATTTTGAAAAAGCATTAGAGCATGGACAGGATACAGTAATTAAAAAGAATTTATTTCTATTATATTCAAGAACTGGTAATATTGAGAAGGTTACTCAATTAGAAAAATATGACACTTTAATTTCTTCAGAAGAGAGGAATTTTAATAAATTAATAAATATTGGTTATGCTAATTTTGAAAACAAGAATTATCCTGAAGTAATAAAAATCTTATCCAGTATAAAATCTGATTATACTAAGTTTGGAGGTATTAAAAAACATCCAAAATTTTTAGAAAAATTAGGAACAAGCTATTTTTTTACTAATGATTATAAAAAGGCTAAGTATATTTTTTCTGAAATTACAAATGAAGACAAAAATATATACATGGTTAATATGTATTTAGGATTTATAGCCTATCAATCTGATAAAAATGTTTCAAAAGCAATTTATTACTTTGAACAATGCTTAACTTCAAAATCTCCAGATTTGTTTAATACATATAAGAATTTAGGAGGACTTTATATGTTAAATAATGAAAAAATAAAAGCAATAGAATCATATGAAAACGCATTAACTTACGGTTCAGATGATGAAGTACTAAAAAATTTAAAAAAATTAAAAGAATAAAACAATTGCTAAAAAGCCAATTTCAATAAACACTTAAATAAATCCTTTTGCCTTAAACTCTAAGTATTTATTAATCACATTCACGGTTAAGTGTTGTGGTTTTGTAAGTATACCGTAAATTCCTTTGCTTTCTAATTCTTTTACAATTAAGCGTTTTTCGTAGGCAAATTTTTCGGCAATGGTTTTATGATAAATGGTTTGTAAATCTTCTGCATCTTCATTAATTAAATTA
>NZ_JBFHHX010000236.1:0-3094 GCF_041596795.1 Lutibacter sp. | reverse complement strand
TAAAAATTAAAGAATTATGTCAGACATTGCATCAAGAGTAAAAGCCATTATCGTTGATAAATTAGGCGTTGACGAAAATGAAGTAACAACAGAAGCTAGCTTTACTAATGATTTAGGAGCAGATTCACTTGATACTGTTGAGTTAATCATGGAATTCGAAAAAGAATTTGATATTCAAATTCCAGACGATCAAGCAGAAAACATTGGAACAGTAGGTCAAGCAATTAGCTATATAGAAGACGCAAAAAAGTAAATTTTATATGGAAATTAAACGAGTTGTAGTAACTGGACTTGGGGCATTAACACCAATTGGAAATAATGTTGAACAATATTGGAATGGCCTCATTAACGGAGTTAGCGGGGCTGCTCCAATAACTTATTTCGATGCATCCAAGTTCAAAACTCGTTTTGCTTGTGAGCTAAAAGATTTTGATGTCAATCAATTTATTGACAGAAAAGAAGCTCGAAAAATGGATAGGTTCACACAATATGCTGTTGTAGCATCTGATGAAGCTATTTTAGATTCGAAATTAGATCTAGAAAACATTGACAAAGACAGAGTTGGTGTTATTTGGGGAGCTGGAATTGGAGGATTGGAAACTTTTCAAAATGAAGTTTTAAATTTTGCGGCTGGAGATGGTTCACCAAGATTTAATCCTTTCTTTATTCCTAAAATGATTGCAGATATTGCGCCTGGTCAAATTTCCATTAAATATGGATTTAGAGGACCAAATTTTGCCACTGTATCTGCCTGTGCATCTTCATCAAACGCTATTATAGACGCTTTAAACTACATTCGTTTAGGTTATGCTGATGTAATGGTAACAGGTGGTTCTGAAGCAACTATCACAATTGCCGGAATTGGAGGATTTAATGCTTTACAAGCACTTTCTACAAGAAATGATGATCCTGCAACTGCATCTAGGCCATTTGATAAGGACAGAGATGGATTTGTTTCAGGAGAAGGAGCTGGAGCTCTTATATTAGAAGAATACGAACACGCCATAGCAAGAGGAGCTACAATTTATGCCGAAATTGCTGGAGGTGGTTTATCTGCAGACGCATACCACATAACCGCTCCACACCCAGATGGTTTGGGCGCAAAAAATGTAATGCTTAACTGCTTAAAAGACGCTGGATTAAAACCAGAAGATGTAGATGCTATAAATATGCACGGAACTTCAACTCCTTTAGGAGATATTGCTGAAAGTAAAGCAATTTTAGAGGTTTTTGGAGAGCATGCTTATTCTATTAACATCAATTCAACCAAGTCAATGACTGGTCACTTATTAGGAGCAGCCGGAGCTGTAGAGGCAATTGCATCTATTTTAGCTATTAAAAATGGAATTGTTCCTCCTACTATCAATCATTTTACAGATGACGACCAAATTGACAGTAAATTAAACTTTACGTTTAACAAAGCCCAAAAACGTACTGTAAATGTAGCCATGAGTAATACTTTTGGCTTTGGAGGTCACAACGCTTGTGTATTGTTTAAAAAATTAGATTAACAAAAAACTGAATGAATTTCATTCGAAAAATTATAAATGCTCGATACAAAGATGACGAGGGTTTTTTTGTTGATATTAAAAAACTAATAGGATTCACCCCAAAAAATATTTCTTATTATAAAAAAGCATTCACTCATAGATCAATAAAAGAAATTGACTTAGATACAGGTCACCCTGTAAACTATGAGCGATTGGAGTTTTTAGGAGATGCCATGTTAAGCGCGGCAATTGCAGCCTATTTATTTAATGAAGTACCATCAGGTGATGAAGGCTATTTAACACAAATGCGCTCTAAAATTGTAAGTAGAGAACACTTAAATGAACTTGGCCGAGATTTAGACCTATTTCGTTTTGTAAAAAGCAATGTTGCATTATCTAAATTTGGAGAAAATATTCACGGAAATATTTTTGAAGCTTTAATTGGAGCTATTTTCTTAGATAGAGGTTATAAATACTGCAATAAATTTATTGAAAAAAGGGTAATTCAACCTTATGTTGATGTTCCAAAACTAGAAGGTAAAATAACCAGTTACAAAAGCCTTTTTATTGAATGGTGCCAAAAACAAAAAAAAGAATTTTTGTTTGAAGTGTATGAAGATACTGGAAATGACACCATTAAACATTTTAGTGTAAAACTTTTTTTAGACGGAAATGTAATAGCTAAAGGTAGAGCCACATCAAAGAAAAAAGCAGAAGAAACGGCTTCTAAAAGAGCATATTTCGCTTTTCAGAAACAATTATCTAATTTGTAGATTGTAAAAATCGAATACGATTTCGTAAATTAATTAGTTACTATACTTAAACTATGGTACTTTTGTAGGAATTTATATGCATCCTTTATATGCCAATTTTAACATTTGATTTTGAAGATGACTATTCACTAATTGGAATCCATTCAACAGAAGAAGATTATAAATTAGCATTTTTAATAAACAAGCATATAAAAACAAAATTTAAACGATTTAATTTTAATTTAGATTTTGAAGGTTCAAACGCAGAGTTTCCTTTATTTGAATATAAAGATGAACACAATTTTATAAATTATTATTTAATAAACAATAAACATACACAGTATGTAAACAATAACAAAAATGGAGGTTTATTTGATGGAAATTATAGTACAACTTCATATTTAATTCCTGAAAAAAAGAAAGTAGATTTCTTTTTAAAAATTGAAGGAGGAGACCATGAAAACTATATTGCAACTACATTAGAAAAATTAAAGCAAATAAATCAAATAATTACTTCATATTCAATAGAACTAAACTCATTAAAAAACAAAGATTACCTTATATTTTAATTATGGCACAAAACAGAAAACGCACCAAAATTGTAGCAACATTAGGACCGGCAATAGCCTCAGAAAGTCTATTAGAACAAATGATGGAAGCTGGTGTAAATGTATTTAGAATTAATTTTTCTCATGCAGATTACGACGAAGTAAAAGAAAAAGTAAGAATTATTAGAGAAATTAATAAACGTAGAAATTTTCACGTAGCATGTTTAGCGGATTTACAAGGTCCAAAATTACGTGTTGGAGTAATGCAAGAAGGCGTTTATTTAAATGAAGGTGATGTATTTAC
>NZ_JBFHHX010000235.1:0-3114 GCF_041596795.1 Lutibacter sp. | reverse complement strand
TTCATCTTCAATACCATTTAAAACTACGGTATATCCATCTTGTCCTAATCTTTTTGCTACTTGGAATCCAATTCCACCTGTTGCACCGGTAACTACGGCTACTTTTAAATTACTCATTTTATTTATTTTTGATTTAATTTTATAATAATTTTTTTATTCTTCTACTGATTTAATATTTTTTGCAAAATAGTATATTGCTCCAATACCAAGTGGTACAAAAACTGCGATTGCAATAAAAATTGGAGTGTAAGAAACTTTTTCAACTACTACCGGAACTAAAAAGTTCATAATAATTACTGAGAAAACTCCAATCATTCCTCCAAGGCCTGCTAAAGACCCTACTGATTTACCACTAAAAAAGTCACTTGGTAATGTTTGTACGTTACTAATTGCAAATTGGAAACCAAATAATACAAAAAATACAATAGCTACAAATTTCTCTGCTGTATCACCAATCATTACAGTTGCAATTAGCCCCAATAACATAATTATACCACCTATTAAAATAGTTGTTTTTCTACCTTTATCTATAGAGTTTGTTTTGGCAATTATTTTTCCTGAAACGTAACCTCCAGCAATACTACCAATTGCAGCACCAACATAAGGAACCCAAAGGAACATACCTACTTGTTTAACATCAAACCCATATACATCAAATAAATAAATAGGCATCCAACCCACAAACAACCACCAGATTGGTTCTAAAAAGAAACGACCAACAACTACTGCCCATGATTCTTTATGCGATAATATTTCTTTTAAAGTTAATCCTTTTGTATCTTCAGTAGCATTTTGATCAGCTTTACTCTGTCCTGCAACTATATACTTTTGCTCTTCTTCAGTAATCCAAGGGTGTTTTTTTGGTCCTGCTTTATTAATTAATAACCAAGGAATAATCCAAAATATTCCAAACGAACCTACTACCATAAAGGTAATTCTCCATCCAAAAGCAACAAACAACGCTGCAATTAGTGGTGGCGCAATTACAGAACCAATTGAGGCACCAGCATTAAATAACCCTTGAGCTATGGCACGTTCTTTAATAGGAAACCATTCTGCATTACTTTTTACACCTCCTGGCCAGTTTCCTGCTTCAGATAATCCTAGTGTACTTCTAAAAAATGCAAGTGAAAATATTCCTCGTACAGTTGAATGTAAGAATGAAGATATCCCCCAAACACCTATACTAATTACATAACCCATTCTTGTTCCAACTTTATCAAATAATTTTCCAGAAAAAAGTTGCCCTAATGCATAAGCCACCATAAAAATGTTTAAGATTAATGCATAATCTTCTTTTGTTAATTGTAAAGAGTGAGCTATTGTTCCCTCTTTATCAATGCCACCCCACATAATGGCAAGTGCACTTCTATCTATATAGTTTATTACTGTTGCCAGAAATATTAAACCTATAATAAACCACCTTAATCCTTTTACTTTCATAAATTTGAAATTTTACTTAATTAATATTAATTCTCATATTCAATTATTGAATATTTTTTTTAATGATTTTGTATTATGTATATTATTTATTTTCTTAGTCTATATTATAACAATATTGATATAACATTTTAAAATGTACTTTTACATTCTCTTTAGCTTCCATTGGATTCTGATTTTTAATGGCATTAAAAATATCTAAATGCTCTTGAATTCCAGATCTTGCCATTCCTTTATCACACACATGGTGTTTTTCAAAGTTTGTAATAATTTCAGGAGTAATCATTAACATTAAATTATTTAAACTACTATTACCACTTGCTTTTGCAATTGCCAAATGAAATAACAAATCTTCTTGAACAGCATCTTGACCGTTAAGTACTTTTTCACTATAAGCTTCTAAAGCGCTTTTTAATTGTTTTAAATCTTCTTCAGTTCTTCTTGAGGCAGCTAAACCTGCTGTTTTCAATTCCAACAATATTCTTGTTTCTACTAAGTCTTTAAAATCAGGTTTTTCTAATCTTAAAATATCGTCTATCATTCCATTTAAGGCAGTTACACCAATATTCGCAACAAAAGTTCCACTTTGTGGTATTGAATATAACAAGCCATATGTTTCTAATTTATGAATAGCATCGCGTACGTTACTTCTACTCACTGAAAATTTCTCAGACAATGATCTCTCTGAAGGTAACTTATCTCCAGGTTCTAAATTTTTAAAATTTATTAAATCTCTAATTTGAGAAATAATTAAATTTTTGATGTTTAAATTATCGCTTTTTAAAGGCGCCTCTAACTTCATATTTTTAACTTTGGTTAACTAGAATTTTTTATAAAATTAACAAAAACTTTAGTATAAAATCTTTTATATTAATAAAAACTAAACGTAAAAATTTTCAATTTCAGAATTGCTGGTCTTTTAACAAAGACCAGCTTTTCTTAACCAAAAAATAGTAACTAATTCAAACTTATCAATTACTCAATTAATGAGTTATCACTAACTCATAATATTTTACTTTAGCATATGAATTTTCATCTTTAGATTGAAAATAATTTCCTGCTTTAAAATAATTTTCAAATATTCCCCATTTTTGAATATGAATATCATCATATACAACTGAGGACTTTTCATTTAATATCACTTCCATTTTACCATCAGAAACTTTCACTTCTAACGTAAACTTATCAAAACCTACATATTCTGAAAACGTATAACCAGCATCATCGCCCCAAGCATCTTCATACAACATTTCTGTATCTGTAGCGTTTAAATCTTTTAATATTTTTGTTTTAACTTTAATCTTTCCATTTTCCCAATAAATTTTTAATATTGGTGGTGCATTATTATCAGAAGCTTTTATTAATGCCTTTTGAGCATTTGTTAATCTTCCATGAATTTGCATAACAATAGTTTTGTAATAATTTCCACTACCGTCTTTTGACATTTCCGCTACTTCAAGTGTTCCTTTCATATTACCACCTTGCGAAAATTTCCAGTTAGTTTCATTACTACCTGGCACCATTTGCTCTCTTAATTCAGTTCTTGAATAGCTTGAGTTTGCTGTTGAAACATTAGGATAGGTATAAAATACCAACGCTCCTTTTATTGAATCGTTATAAAAAAATGGTTTTAACGTTTCATTTGTTCCATATTTTAATATTGCTGGTGGTGCA
>NZ_JBFHHX010000234.1:0-3132 GCF_041596795.1 Lutibacter sp. | reverse complement strand
ACCAAATTTTAGAAGTGATTGTAGTGGTGACAGCCAATCAAAAATGGAATTTTTAGTTCCAAAAGACAATACCACTTTTTACCTTACAAAAGATTTTAAAGAATCGGACAACGGATTGGTGTTAAAAATTATTCATTCCAATTCAAAATCAACAGTGTATTGGTATTTAAATGAAGAGTTTATTGGGAGAACCCAGTATATTCATGAGATTAATATTATACCAAAAGAAGGAAGTTATGTTATAACCGCAATAGACAATAATGGAGATGAAATTAAAAGTAGAATTAAAATAAATATTTAACTATTTGAACATATATTCAAAAGTTGTATCTTGCACCAATAACAACTTAACGTCAACCCGCTATATTATGTTACAAATTTTACTTGTAGATGACGAAAATGATGCCTTAGAGGCTTTAGAATGGAAACTAACTAATTATGTAGAAAATATTGAAGTTACAACTTGTAACTCTCCTATTAAGGCTATTGATATAATAAATGAAGATAAACCAGATGTTGTTTTTTTAGATATCCAAATGCCTGAAATGGATGGGTTTACTATGATTGAGCAATTAGAAAATAGAGATTTTAATCTTATTTTTACTACGGCACATGATGAGTTTGCTTTAAAAGCTATTAAAGTTTCTGCTATAGATTATTTGTTAAAACCAGTTGATAAAGACGAATTGTTGGCATCAATGGAAAAAATAAAGAAATCTCAAAAAGGCGATTTATTAGAAAATAAATTACAATTACTGCTTAGTAATTTGAATGAAAACACTGATAAAATAAATATTTCAGCTGACGGAAAAGTATATTTATTAGATAAAGACGATGTTGTTATGTTAAAGTCTGATAAAAGTTATACAACTATCTATTTAAAATCTGAGCAAGAGATTTTAGTTTCAAAAACGTTAAAAGAAGTTGAGAAAAAATTCAATTTTACTCAATTTTATAGAGTTCATAATTCCTATTTAATTAATTTAAATCACGTAAAAGAGTATTTAAAAGGTTTAGGAGGTGAGTTAATTATGACAAATGGATTAACAGCAAGCATAAGTAGAAATAGAAAAGCTGAATTGTTTAAAAAATTATATCTAGATTAAAGAATGCTTTTAGATTTTCATTCTGAAATATTTTCATGGATAAGAGGAGGTTTATTCGTTTTATTTGTGTACCATCTGTTGATATATTTTCAGAATAAAAGTAAACTTTATTTATATTACAGTCTTTATTTATTAGCATTATCTATATATTTAATTAAACATGTAGTATCTGAAGATTATTCTTCTATTTTTCTTTACACCAATTTTTCAGTTCAATTTTTAGCGTACGCGGCTTATATAGCATTTGCTAGAGATTTGCTTGATAGCAGAACTCATTTAGTAAAATGGGATCGGTATTTTGAATTTGCAATAAAAATTCTGCTAATGTTAGCAGTTATATTTGTTATAATCCAATTATTATTTGGCTATGATTTTCAAAAAATGGCCTTTACTATTGTAGCTCCATTACTTTCTATTTTTACTTTAGTATCTTATTATATTGTATTAACCAAAATAAAGGAGTCTACAGCTTTATATTTTGTAATTGGATCATTAATTTATGTCTTTTTAGCAAATATTAGCTTTTTAGAAATGTTTATTGGTAAAGAAGCCTTTTTAAATTTAGGGGTTCAACCAATGTTTTTTGTGTATTTAGGCGCCATTTTACAATGCATAATATTTTCTGTAATAATTGGGTTTATTATTAAAAGAATTGAGCAAAAAAGTAAAAATGCAGAGGTTAGGTTGGCGGTTAAATTAAAGGAGATGGAAGAGCTAAAAATGACAGCCCTTCAAAGTCAAATGAACCCGCATTTTTTGTTTAACTCCTTAAATTCAATTAATAGTTTTATTATAAAAAATGATGTTGAAAAAGCATCAGACTATTTAACTAAATTTTCTAAACTTATTAGAGTTATTTTAAATAGTTCAGCTAGTCCGGTTTCAAAACTATCTGAAGAATTAGATATTTTAGCCTTATATGTTAAAATGGAACAGATGCGTGTAAGTGGTGGTTTTGATTATGTGGTTAACATAGATAAAAATGTAAATTTAGATAAGATTAAAGTTCCTCCCTTATTTTTACAACCATTTATTGAAAATTCTATTTGGCATGGAATTATGAAAATAGATGGTGATAAACTTATAACTCTCGGCATTAAATTAAACCAAGGAAATGTATCGTGTATAGTAACTGATAACGGAGTTGGGATTAATAAAGCTAAAGAAAAATCTCATATGTCGCAAAAGCGCAAGTTTTTTGGAATAGAAGCTACCGAAAACAGGATACGTATGTTGTATCAAAATAAAAATGTGGAAATTGAAACTAAAGACATCTCAACAGATTCAAAAACAGGTACTCAAGTAACTATTATTTTTCCATATGTATCTATATAATTTACTATTTATATAAAAAAACAAACCATTCGCATATTTATAACTACGTTTTATATATTTTGTTAAAAAGAAATGTAAATCTGAACTATATTTGTTTTGTATTAATGTCAAGAGGGGTTTTGGCACTATACACTAAAACATTAAATAAGTCTTTGGGGTTGATTTATTTATTCCTTGAACATTGTAAGTACGTATTACAATGTTCAAGGTTTTTTTTTGCGCAAAAATTCAATTTTATCAATTTTTTTAAAAATTAGAATTAAATGAAAAGAATTATTCAGTTATTTTTATTGTTTTTTACTTTGTTTGGTTGGTCACAAAATGATTTTTCTGGTTCTTGGGAAGATTTTTACTCATACAATAATGTTAAAGATTTTGTGATGTACGATGATGAGATTTTTGCAATATCAGATAATGCTTTTTTTAAATACAACCTTACTAATGATAGTGTATTAAAAATATCTTCAATAAATGGATTGTCTGGAGAAACTACCTCTAGTATTTGTTATAGCAAAACTTACTTGAAAACTTTTATAGGATATGAAACTGGATTAATTGAAATTATTGATAAAAATGGAAATATATCTTTGTTAAAAGACATAGAGAATTTTAATTATACAGGAGATAAATCAATTAATGATATAGTTGAATATAATAATAAATTATACATTTCTACTTCTTTTGCAATTGT
>NZ_JBFHHX010000233.1:0-3294 GCF_041596795.1 Lutibacter sp. | reverse complement strand
TCTTTATAATCTAAAAACTGTAAGCATTTTGAAAAAAGATGGATTTCAAGGTTGTTTGTTACTGCCTTTTTAGAAGAAAATAGCGCATTTGAAATTGCATCCATTGGAAATAATAAAGTTCCACTTGCCAAAGTTGTTTGTGCTATAAAATTTCTTCTATTTATGCTAGTTGTTTTTTTCATAATTTTTTTTTGATGAATGATTATTAATACGCTACTTTAAACCAACATCTAATTTAAGCAATATTTTATGAATCATTTAAATGAAACACAAAAAAAGCCGTAACATTTAAGTAACGACTTTTAATATAATTTGGGTGCTAAAAATTTTAGCTATTTAGCATAACTGGCATTACCAACATTGTAATAAATTCGCCTTCATCAACACCATCTGCAGGCGTTAAAATTCCAGCTCTGTTTGGTAAACTCATTTCAATTAACACTTCATTTGAGCTTAAATTGCTTAACATTTCTGTTAAAAAACGAGAGTTAAAACCTATTTGCATATCGTCTCCTTGGTATTCACAAACTAAACGTTCTTCAGCTTTGTTAGAGTAATCTACATCTTCTGCAGAAATATTTAATTCTGTTCCTGCCATTTTTAAACGTATTTGATGTGTTGTTTTACTTGAGAAAATAGAAACACGACGCGCAGAGTTTAAAAAAGTACCTCGGTCAACAGTTAATTTATTTGGATTTTCTTTTGGTATTACCGCTTCGTAGTTTGGATATTTACCGTCTATTAATCTACAAATCAATACAACGTTATCAAATATAAATTTAGCGTTTGCATTGTTATATTCTATAGTTACATCACTTTCAGACCCTGCTAAAATTCCTTTCAATAAATTTAAAGGTTTTTTAGGCATAATAAATTCTGCAGGAGTATTTGCGGTAACATCAGTTCTAGTATACTTAACCAATTTATGAGCATCTGTTGCTACAAACGTTAAAGCATCATTACTAAACTGAAAAAATACACCACTCATAACTGGGCGTAAATCATCATTTCCAGCAGCAAAAATAGTTTTTGAAATTGCTGTAGCTAAAACATCACCAGGAATTACAGTACTGCTTGGCGATTGAATTGAAACTGCTTTTGGAAACTCACTACCATCAAAATAAGCCATATCGTATTTACCGTGACTAGAACTGATTTCAATTGTATTGTTTTCTTCAGTTTTAAATGTTAACGGCTGATTTGGAAATGTTTTTAAGGTGTCTAATAATAATCGTGCAGAAATTGCAGCAGAACCTTTTGAGTCAGATTCTACTTCAATAATTGTACTCATAGTGGTTTCTAAATCAGAAGCTGAAATTTTTAATTCGTTTTGATCTAATTCAAACAAAAAATTATCTAAAATAGGTAAGGTGTTACTGCTATTAATTACTCCGCCTAATACTTGAAGTTGTTTTAATAATTGACTACTTGATACTATAAATTTCATTTATGATTATTTTAATGGAATAAGTTACAAATATATTCTAAAAATGTTGTTTTAAAAAATGATAGTTATTAACAGTTTTGTATGGTTGTAAACACTTTTAACAAATATAAAACAGTTATAATTGTGTTAATAAATGTTAAGTTAATGGGGTAAAGCATAATTTAATTTTATATTTGTTTTTCTACTAAGTAATTAAATTTTTACATGAAAAAACTTTCCGCAGTTCTTTTAATATTCATCGTCTTTTTTCAATTTTCATTTGCACAAGCGCCTAAAAAGCCTACTTCTGGCGAGATTTACGAAGCAATTGAAAAATTAAACTTTTTAGGTTCTGTATTGTATTTAGCAGCGCATCCTGATGATGAAAATACGCGATTAATTTCCTATTTTGCAAACGATGTTAAAGCAAGAACGGCATATTTAAGTATTACTCGTGGTGATGGTGGTCAAAATTTAATTGGCCCAGAGCTTAGAGAATTGTTAGGCGTTATTAGAACTCAAGAATTATTGGCAGCCAGAAGTGTTGATGGAGGTGAACAATTTTTTACAAGAGCCAACGATTTTGGATATTCAAATCATCCAGATGAAACATTGGAAATTTGGAATAAAACCGAAGTTTTAAATGATGTTGTTGCGGTAATTAGAAAATTTAAGCCAGATGTAATTGTAAACAGATTTAATGCAAATACACCAGGAAGTACACACGGTCATCATACATCATCAGCAATGTTAAGTGTAGAAGCTTTTGATTTGGCTTCTGATAAAATGTATAAAACACATTTAAAAAATGATGAAGTTTGGAAGCCAAAACGCTTATTTTTTAATACATCGTGGTGGTTTTATGGAAGTGAAGAAAATTTTAAAAGAGCTGATAAAACTAATTTATTAAGTGTTGAGGTTGGAGATTTTTACCAAAATTTAGGATTATCTAATGGTGAAATTGCCGCTTTAAGCAGAAGCCAGCATCAATCGCAAGGATTTGGAAGTACTGGATCCAGAGGAAATCAAACAGAATATTTAGAGTTTTTAAAAGGTGATTTTCCAAAAAATAAAACCGTTTTTGATGGTATTGATACTAGTTGGAATAGAGTTGAAGGTGGAAAAATTATTGGAGAAATTCTACAAAAAGTGGCTAAGGAATATAATTTTAAGAATCCTGCTGCTAGCATTTCGGATTTAGTAAAAGCGTATTCTTTAATTCAAAATTTGAAAGATGAACATTGGAAAACAATTAAATCAAAAGAAATTGTTGACATAATTTCGGCGTGTTCTGGTTTGTTTGTAGAAGTTGTTGCAAACGAATCTACTTCAACCAATGGTTCAAAAAACAAAATAAGCGTTGAAGCTATTAATAGAAGTTTATCAAAAATAATGTTAAAATCAATCCATTTAAAATCATTAAATGTTGATAAAATTACAAACGTTCAATTAAAAAATAATGAACCTTTCGCTTTTAATTTTGATGTTGAAATTCCTGCTGAAATAAAAATTACTACACCATATTGGCTTACGGAAAAAGGAACTTTAGGAATGTACAAGGTTGAAAATAAACAGTTTATTGGTATGCCAGAAACACCACGTGAAATTGTTGCTAATTTTTTAGTTGAAATCAGTGGTGTTGAAATCCCAATTAATAAAGAAGTAGTGTTTAAATATAATGATCCGGTTAAAGGAGAAGTGTACAAACCATTTGAAATTCTCCCAGAAGTTTCGACAACTTTTACAGAGAAAGTTTTTGTTTTTTCAAATGAAGACTCTCAAAAAGTTTCATTAAAAGTAAAGTCTGTGAAAGAAAATTTATCGGGAAAATTATCATTATGTTATCCTGAAAATTGGAAAGTACAACC
>NZ_JBFHHX010000232.1:0-3304 GCF_041596795.1 Lutibacter sp. | reverse complement strand
GTGAATGCGCTGCAATGAGCACCCACTGGAGCACAAATTGTAGTGCAATGAACGGCAAGTACAAATGCGACAAAGGAGCGTTTTTAATTGTATTTTATGGAACTAAATGGAGCAATTGACGAACACCTTATTACCTGCACGAATGTTTGTAGTTTGTTCTACTGTTACTAATGGAAACGAATTTAAAAAGTTAGGTTATGGTTAAAGCAAAAAGCTAAAATAGCACTAGTATCTATTTTAAAACCTTACGAAAAGCCGTAATGTTTGTTTTTTCAGTCAATTATATTTGATTTATAAAAATGATAATATCTGTTATTCTATTTGTTGAAATATTCTTTAGGTCTTATTTAATTAGCATATTTAAACTAGAATAAAGTAATGATAATTGTCATTATAATTTTATGTGTAAATGCTTAATTTTACTCTCCGCTAAGAAAAAAATTATGAAAAAGATTTTATGAAAACAAATCAGGTATTTAGGATTACGCTTAAAAATGGTATTAGATCTTTTATTGTTTTTTTATTTCTTTTTACGATAATTTCCAACTCCCAGATTGTATCAATAGCAAGTGCGGTTAAAAATTATTTTGCTGCGATTTCTGCTACTGTTTCTGTTGATAATAATGAGGTTTGTCAGAATGGAGCAAAGCCAGTAATAACTTTTAAAGGTGAAGGAGGAGCTGGTGGCCCCTATACCTTTACATACAAAATAAATGGAGGAACTGAGCAAACAATTAAAACAAATAATACTGATGACTCAATTAATATTTCTGTAAATACAAGTGGTTCGGGTGATTTTAATTATGAATTAATAAAAGTTGAGGATAGTAATGGAGATATACAAACCATATCCGGTCAAATAGAAACTATAAAAATTAATAAGCTTCCAATAGTTGATTTTTCATTTACCAATGATAATTCTTGTTCAGGAACTTTAATTCAATTTACAACTATTGCAAGTGGGAATGGTCCATTTAAGTATTTATGGGATTTTGGTGATACCAAATCTTCAACGAATATTAATCCAAATCATATTTACAATTCTTATGGGTGTGGTTCGAAAATCTTTAATATCATATTGACCGTTACAGATGCAAATAACTGCTCTACAACTATAAAAAAAGTCATTAATGTAAAACAATTACCTGATATAGATTTTTATGATGATGATTTGAAAGATTTCAATAATTGTGGAAATGCTCTGCCATCAGATCCAAGTTACACGATTAATGTTGGTAATAACTCCATATCTGCAGCTTGTATTTCAAGCTATGATATAGATTGGGGAGATGGTAATTTTAGTAATGGAGTTATGACCTTTCCCATTGCACATACATATTTAACATTGGGTGTTTTTAAAATGAAAATAACTGCTATAGGCAATGATGGTTGTAATAATATTAAAACATATGATGTAAAAAATGTATCTAATCCAGGTGGAGGATTTGTAAGTCCTGGAAGCACACAGAATTTATGTGCACCAACTAAGTTATTGGAGTTTGAAATTTCAAATTGGGGAGTAAATTCTTTAGACACTTCATACGATATAGATTATGGAGATGGAAATACTTTAAAACTTACTCAAGTTGAATTGAATAACTCTATTTATTATAATTCTTTGGACCCAGCTAGTTCACAAAATTATCCAATCCCACATTCATATGTATCATCCAGTTGTGCTGAAAATAATGGTAAGTTTTTGGCTAAGTTAACTATTAGTAATGCTTGTGATTCAACAGATTTTACAATTTCCAATATTAGTATTTTGGCTAAATCAGAAGCAAATTTTACTAACCCTATAGTTTCGTGTGTTAACAGCTCTGTTAATTTTGAAAACACTACTATTGTTGGAGATAATACAGGTTGTTCAAAAAATGCACTTTTTACTTGGGATTTTGGTGATGGAACTATAGAAACAAATTTATCATCCACTGCAAATAATGTAAATCACATCTATACTTTAGAAGGGAATTATACAATTACTCTTACTGTAAAAAGTAATTGTGGCGAATCTACAACTTCAAAACAAATTTGTATAGAGCCACCATTAGCGCCACAATTTTTAGTAGATAATGCAGAGGGTTGTATACCATTTAATATTTCGATTAGTAATACAACCGACCTTGCAGGTAGTTGTAGTCCTCCAATTTACTTATGGGCGGTTACTTATACTGCCTCCAATTGTGGCACAGCTGAAAATTGGGATTTTACCAATGGAACAGATGAAAACTCTAAAGAACCCGAATTTGTTTTTAATGAAGCGGGGATTTATACTTTAACTTTAGCAACCACAAATTCTTGTGGTACCAAAATAAGTGCACCTCAAGTTATTATTGTTAAGAGACCTCCGAAAGCAACTATTGAGCCAATTGCTGATTTTTGTGGACCAACAGTTATTTCACCAGTTGCACTTATTGAAAATTGCACAACTGATATTAGTGGTTTGACTTATAATTGGACATTTATTGGAGGAACGCCAACTAGTTCAAATCAACTCAATCCAGGAGCTATTGATTATACGCTTCCAGGATTATATACAATCACTTTAGAAGTAACTAATGAATGTGGCGTTTCAAATAAAGCAACGGAAATTTTTGAAATTTTACCAATTCCTACTATTACCAATACTGATTTAACACAAAATATATGCTCTGGAATAGCAACTACTGAAATTTTTTTAACTTCAGATAATCCGAACACAACTTATACTTGGACTTCCATAGCAACTGCAGGAATTACAGGGTTTATTCCATCAGGAACTGCAAGCACAATACCTGCTCAAACAATCACGAATACTGCTGCGACTACAGGTACAGTAACCTATACCATTACACCTTCAATTGGTACTTGTGTTGGCCCTTCTGTTGATTATGTAATAACAGTAGATCCTGCAGCAAATATTACCTCTCAACCGGAGTCAAGTGTAGTGTGTTTGGGAGCTGTTGCAAACCAGTTAACAGTTAGCTATGTAGGACCTAACACACCAGTCTATCAGTGGTATGAAAATGGTATAGATTCTAACACTGGAGGAACACCAGTAACTGGAGCAACAAGCGTTACTTACGATCCGCCAATAAACGTTTTAGGTACGATTTATTATTATGTAACAATCACTTTCCCTGCTGGAAGTTGTTCTGAGGTTGTTTCAGCAACTGCAACTGTTACGGTTGAACCAGGTATTACTATAGATCCACCACGACCATTAGAAAGTATTTGTGTAGATGGTACAGTGAGTACTATGGATGTTACTTATACAGGAGGTACGGGTACACCAACCTATCAGTGGTATGTAAATACAACCGAT
>NZ_JBFHHX010000231.1:0-3307 GCF_041596795.1 Lutibacter sp. | reverse complement strand
ATACTCTTTAATTTTTAAGGCTTCCTTTTTTGGAATTCCATTAATTTTTAAGTCATCATTACTTTCTCCTGCCGTAAATATTTGAATAGAAGCTAATTTAAACAAACGAGAAATTGGTTTTTGATTTACCTCTAAATGCTGCACTCTAGCAAATGGAACCGTTGTTAATTTTTCAATAATAATTCCGCTTCCATACGTAATATCTTTTTCTCTTAAGGAGTATCTTCTTTTTGAAAATCCTGCAATTAAAAGCACAAAATAAATAGCACAAATAACACCTAAAATCCAATAAGCATAAATTAAAAAATAAGCATGAGATTCAGCAATTTTTACGGCAATAAAAAAATAAAATCCAATAAAAATAATACTCCAAACTACTATGGAATTAATTATTAAAATCCATAAATAATTTTTATGAATTTTTTGAAAATTTAGTTCTTCAATATCTGGAAGATCGGATGTTATTTGAGAATTTTGAAACATCTAAATAAAATTACAAATCTTCTGCATTTGCAATTAACTCTGAAATATCAAGTACCTCTATTTCCGCTTCTTTATTGGTAACTTTAACACCATCTGTCATCATAGTATTACAAAACGGACAGCCAGTTGCAATAATATCTGGATTTATTTCAATGGCGTCTTCTGTACGCTCAATATTAATATCTTTTGTGCCATTTTCTGGCTCTTTAAACATTTGCGCGCCTCCAGCACCACAGCATAATCCGTTAGTTTTACAACGCTTCATTTCAACTAATTCTACATCTAATTTTCGAATTAATTCTCTTGGGGCTTCATAAACATCATTTGCACGACCTAAGTAACATGGATCGTGAAATGTAATTTTTTTACCTTTAAATTGTCCACCTTCAATGGTTAATCTACCATCATCAAGTAACGATTTTAATAATTCTGTATGATGAACAACTTCATAAACACCACCTAATTGTGGATATTCATTTTTTATAGTATTAAAACAATGTGGACACGCGGTTACAATTTTTTTTATTTCGTATGCATTTAAAATTTCTATGTTAGCCATAGCTTGCATTTGAAATAAAAATTCATTTCCTGCTCTTTTTGCAGGATCTCCAGAACAACTTTCTTCTGTACCTAACACAGCAAATTCTACATTTGCTTTATTTAAAATTTTTACAAATGCTTTGGTGATTTTTTTTGCTCTATCATCAAAACTTCCCGCGCAACCAACCCAAAATAAAACTTCTGGTTGTTTGCCTTGAGCCATCATTTCTGCCATTGTTGGTACGTTCATACTTGTGCTTTTTAAATTTATTTATGCTAACCGTAGTCTAAAAAATTTTAATCTAAATTTCCTTTTACAGAAAATATGTAAAGTAATCTCTACATATTGTTACATTACTAAAAAGTGATTTATTCGTCCTTCCAGTTTAACCTATCCATTTGGTTGTATTGCCAAGGTGCTCCGTTGTTTTCAATATTTGTCATCATACTATTCAATTCTGCTGGAGCAGCTGATTGTTCCATCACTAAATATCTTCTTAAATCTACAATTATTGATAGGGGATCAATATTTACCGGACATTCTTCAACACAAGCATTACAACTTGTACAGGCCCAAATTTCTTCTGGAGTAATATAATTGGTTAAAAGTTGCTTACCATCATCAACAAATTTTCCATTTTTATTTATATTCTCTCCAACTTCCTCTAATCTATCACGAGTTTTCATCATAATAGCACGTGGAGATAATTCCTTTCCTGTAATATTTGCTGGACAAACAGATGTGCATCGCCCACACTCGGTACAGGTATAAGCATTCATTAATTGCACCCAATTTAAATCTGTAACATCACTAGCTCCAAATTTTTCAGGAACTGGGTTTTCTGTTCCTTCTGGAACTGCAGCAAATGGATCTATTGTTGGATCCATCATCATTTTTACTTCATTAGTAACAGATTCCAAATTTGTAAATTGCCCTTTTGGATTTAAATTGGCAAAATACGTATTTGGGAACGCTAACAAAATGTGTAAATGTTTTGAATAATATAAGTAGTTTAAAAAAACTAAAATACCAGCAATGTGCAACCACCAAGCGGTTCTTTCTATAATTGTAATAGTTGTAAAACTTACAGTATGAAATAAAGGAGCAATGTATTGACTAATGGGATTTCCAACATTTAATTCTTGAAAATGATTGTCGGCTGCATTCATTAATAAAAACAACGACATTAAAACCATTTCAAAATATAAAATATATAAGGCATCATTTTTAGGAAAACCTTTCATTTCCTTATTCCAAAAACGAGGAATTTTTAACACCATTCTTCGTATCCAAAATACGGTTACCGATAGAATTACAAGAACTGCTAAAATTTCAAATGATGCTATTAAAAAACTATAAAAACCACCTAAAAATGATAATACTCTGTGGGTTCCAAAAATACCATCAATAATAATTTCTATTACTTCAATATTAATAATAATAAAACCTATGTAAACTATAATGTGAAGAATTCCGGCAATTGGTCTTTTTATCATTTTTGATTGTCCAAGCGCAATCAAAGCCATATTTTTCCATCGTGCATTTGGGTTATCAGACCTATCAACCTCTTTTCCAAGTTTAATGTTTCTAATTAATTTAGAAATATTTTTCGCAAAAAAACCAACTCCTATTGCTAGAAGAATTACAAACGCAACATTGTCTATATAGTTCATATTTTTTGTTTAAAGATGATTAAAAAATAAATTTTTATCAATTCACTTTTAAAAAATAAATTCGGATTCTAAATTTAATTTAAAGTTTCTAAAAACACTATTTTTATTAAAAAAACATTATGAGTTTTTTTAATAAAAATTTAAAACTTATTATTCTTTCACTTCAGTACTTGGTTCGTACGCTTTTTCCTTTTTTCCAAATAAAGAAAAATGAACAAATCTTTTTGGGTGTTCTTTCATATCACGTAGCAACTCTTCTAATTCTTTGGAAGCATTTGTAAGGTTAATATACATTTGATCATCATACATTAATTTACCCATAGAACCATTTCCTTTTTCAATATTTGCCAGTATTGTAGAAAGACTTTGTATACTTGTTTCTAGGTTTTTAATTGTTTTACCAAAATCTGCATTCACTAAAGAATCTGATAGTTTAGATAGATTTTTTGTGATGACCTGTGTGTTTGCTAGTGTTTTAGCTAATTTATCATCATTATTTTTAACCAATTCATTTACAGATTCTGAAATTAATTTAAAATTTGTAACTGTTTCATTAAGTTGGGCAATACTACTTTTTAAATTGTTTCTGCTTTTAGCATCTAAAACATCT
>NZ_JBFHHX010000230.1:0-3349 GCF_041596795.1 Lutibacter sp. | reverse complement strand
TTTTTTAGTTAAAAGAAAATATATAAATACAAAAAGTACGGCTATAGACATTCTATACCATACTAATGGAATTGCATCTAGGCTAATAAGCGCTCCTAAAATTGCGGTAAAACCCCAAATAAACACTAATAAGTGTAAGTGAAGGTAATTTTTTAAATTAGTTTTTGGCATTTCTTATATATAGGTAAATTGCTAGTGCTCCAAAAAATATGTTGGGTAACCATACCATTACAAAGGCATTAGTTTCTGCTCCAGCACCTAAAACTTCAGCTATTTTTAATAAAAATACGTATACAAACATTAAAGTAATTCCTATTGCTAAGTTAATTCCTAAACCACCTCTTCGTTTTTTTGCAGCTAAAGCAACGGCTATAAATGTTAAAATGTACGAGGCTATTGGCAAACTAGTTCGTTTGTGAAATTCTACTAAATAGGTATTTAAATTACTAATTCCTCTAGCTTTAGATTGTTTAATAAATTTATATAACTCAATAGAATTCATTTCTTTCGCCAAATCATCAACATTAACTAAATCATCTGGAGAGAAAGTTAAAATTGTATCTAAAATTACACCTGAGGCTATAGAATCTCTATCGTTAAGAATAATTCTTTTTTGATAATTTGTTAATTTAAAAGTAGTGTCGGTTTCGTTCCATCGAATACTTTCTGCTAGTAGTTTGTATTTTAATTTATTACCTTCAAATTTTTCATAAGCAAATTTATAGCCTTGTTTTCTTTGCACAGCCCAGGTTTTTACATAAATGTAATCGTTAGGACCAAGTTGTAAATTAACATCGTTTAAAATATCAGCATTATAATCTTTCTTTTTTAAGTATGCATTGTTAAATGCGCCAAAGGTTTTATTACTTTCTGGCACAATAAAATGATTCATAGATAAACCTATAAATGCCACTATAGATGCGCCAATAAAGTAAGGATATAAAAATCTTGTAAAAGATATTTTTGCTGAATGAATAGCAATAACCTCTGTATTTCCAGATATTTTTGATGTAAAAAAGATTACTGCAATAAACAACGCCAAAGGCATAAATGTATTTCCAAAAATTACTATAAAATTTAGGTAATAATCATTTAAAATTTCATTGAAAGATAAGTTAGTATGCCTTAAAAATTTATCAATTTTTTCGGATACATCAATTGCTATTGCAATAGGCAATAACAACATTAAAATTAAAGCAAAACTGCTTAAGAATTTTTTTAATATATATTTATCTAATATTCTCAATGTTGCTTTTTTATTTTATAATCTTTGGTCTAATTGCTTTACCATACGGTTTTTCCACTCGGTAAAATCTCCGGCTAATATATGTTTTCTAGCTTCACGAACCAACCATAAATAAAATCCTAAATTATGAATAGAAGCAATTTGTTTACCTAATAATTCTTTTGATATAAATAAATGACGTAAATATGCTTTTGAATACATAGTATCTACAAACGTAATTCCCATTTCATCAATAGGAGAAAAGTCGTTTTCCCACTTTTTATTTTTAATGTTTATAGAACCATTAGCCGTAAAAAGCATTCCGTTTCTTGCGTTTCTGGTTGGCATAACACAATCAAACATATCAATACCTAAGGCAATATTTTCTAATATGTTTGTTGGAGTTCCAACTCCCATTAAATAACGTGGTTTATCTTGTGGTAAAATTGCTGTAACAATTTCTGTCATTGCATACATTTCTTCTGCAGGTTCACCAACTGATAGTCCACCAATTGCATTACCTTCAGCTCCAACTCCTGCAATAAATTCTGCAGACTGTTGTCTTAAATCTTTATAAGTACTACCTTGTACAATTGGAAAAAATGCTTGACTATAATCGTACTTAAATGGTGTTTTTTCTAAATGTGTTATACATCTATTTAACCATCTGTGCGTCATATGCATAGATCTTTTTGCATAATTATAATCACAAGGATATGGTGTACATTCATCAAAAGCCATAATAATATCAGCTCCAATAGAACGTTGAATTTCCATTACGTTTTCTGGTGTAAATGTATGGTAAGAGCCATCTATATGACTTTTAAATTTTACGCCTTCTTCGTTTATTTTTCTTCTTTCGGATAATGAATATACTTGGTAACCACCGCTATCGGTTAAAATATTTCTGTCCCAATTCATAAATTTATGCAAACCTCCAGCTTGCTCTAATATTTTTGTTTGTGGACGTAAATATAAATGGTAAGTATTTCCTAAAATAATATCAGGATTTATTTCATTTTTTAATTCGCTTTGATGTACACCTTTTACTGTACCAACTGTTCCAACAGGCATAAAAATAGGTGTTTCTATTGTGCCGTGGTCTGTAGTTATAATTCCTGCTCTTGCCTTGCTTTGAGCATCGGTTGTTTTTAATTCAAATTGCATAGTCGGCAAAGATACAGAATCGATTTTGTTTAAGAAAAATTTAATTTATAATGGTACGTAGTTTAATTTTTATAAAAAACGTGCATTTATTTTTTTTGATTATACTTATTAGAAATTGAAATGAGACATTTAGATAATTATCTTTTTCTTCCAAATTTAGATTTGTAAGTTGGTTTCTTTTTTTGAGTAAATTGTTTTTTATGAATGTCTGTTGATGCTTCTTCTGTTTTTGTAGAGTCGGCAACCATTTTATTAATAATATCCATTTCATGAGAAGATAATTCTCGCCAATCACCAATTTTTAAATTACCAAGTTTAACATTCATAATTCTGGTACGTTGTAATTTGGTAACATCAAAATTTAAATATTCGCACATTCTTCGTATTTGTCGGTTTAATCCTTGAGTTAGCACAATATTAAATGTATAATCGTTAATAAGAGTGACTTTACATTTTTTGGTTACAGTACCTAAAATAGGAATTCCATTACTCATTTTTTGTATAAAATCATCATTTATAGGTTTATTAACGGTAACAATGTATTCTTTTTCATGATTATTTCCTGCGCGTAAAATTTTGTTAACTATATCACCATCATTGGTTAAAAAAATCAATCCTTCAGATGGTTTATCCAATCTGCCAATAGGGAATAATCTTTCAGGATGATTAATATATTTTACAATATTTTTACGTTCTTTAGAATCTGTAGTGCTTACAATTCCAACAGGTTTATTAAAAGCAATGTACAGTGTTTTTGGTTTAGCAATAAGTGGTTGCCCGTTAATTTTAACAATATCTCCTTCAAAAACTCGGTTACCTAATTGCGTTGGTTTTCCATTAATGGTAACTTTTCCATCAACAATTAGTTTTTCAGCCTCTCTACGTGAGCAAATTCCGGTGCTACTAATGTACTTATTTAAATTGGTTGAGTTTTGGTTTGTATTTTCCACAGATATC
>NZ_JBFHHX010000229.1:0-3359 GCF_041596795.1 Lutibacter sp. | reverse complement strand
TTTTATCACCTTCAGCCACATTTAAATAAACATACGCACCACCATCAACTTTTTCGTTTACAACAATTTTATGAAGATCGTTAGTAACGGTTTCTAAAGGAGAATCTATTTTTTTATAACCTTCTTTATCTTTGCAACTTGTAGATAGTGTAAAAATTAAAATTAGAACTGCTAAAAATTTTATCTGATTTTTCATTATTTATTTTATTTATTTGGGTAAAAATAAAAGAATTTTACATTTAAATGTATGATATCCATCACCAATTTATCGCTGGTAAGTTATTGGATTTTAAATATTTATTTACCTCACTAAAATGCTTATTACCAAACCAATAACCTCTATTAGCACTTAGTGGAGACGGATGACCGCTTGTTAATATACAATGTTTTTTTGCGTTAATTAAACTGCTTTTCTTTTTGGCATAACCTCCCCAAAGTAAAAAAACAACATTTTCATTTTTCTCTGAAATTGTTTTAATTACAGCATCTGTAAATTGTTCCCAACCTTTTTTTTGATGCGATCCTGCTTCATGAGCTTTTACCGTTAGCGTAGCATTTAGCAATAAAACTCCTTGGGTTGCCCATCGTTCTAAATTTCCACTTTTAGGATATGGAATTTGAATATCATTTTCAATTTCTTTAAAAATATTTATTAATGATGGTGGATGTACAATTCCTTCATTCACAGAAAAACACAATCCATGTGCTTGATTGGGTCCGTGATAGGGATCTTGACCAATAATAACTACTTTTAAATTGTTGAATTCGCATAAATTAAAGGCTTCAAAAATTTTATTTCCTTCCGGATAACAAGTATTTGTGCTGTATTCTTGTTTTACAAAATTTGTAAGCTCCTTAAAATAAGGCTTTTCAAACTCATCTTTAAGTATATTTCTCCAACTTTCAGCAATTTGTACTTTCATTATAACTATTTGGGTTAATTGTCTATTTTTGTAAAACTTTTCAAAAGTAGCACTTTTCTATGAGTAACATTTCAGAAAAAACATTAAATGATTTAGAATTTAATACCATTTTAAAATCGGTACGGGAATTATGTATTTCTGAATTGGGTAAAGAAGCTTCGGCTAAAATTAAGCCAATTAGAAATAGAGAAAAACTACAACTAGAGCTTTTACAGGTAAATGAATACCTATCATCATTTGTAAATGAAAATAGAATTCCAAATCACTATTTTGATGATATTCATAAGGAAATTCATTTATTAAAAATTGAAAATAGTTATTTAGAACCTGCTGCTTTTTTACGTATTGCCAACAATGCCTCTACCGTTTTTGAACTTTTAAAATTCTTCAAAAAATTTAAAGAATACTACCCAACTCTTTTCTTAAAATCTGAAGAAATTGAATACGAAAAATTTATTGTTGAAAATATTGAAAAGTACATCACTCCATTTGCTGAGGTTAATGACAATGCTTCACCAACTTTAAAGCAAATTAGAAGTGAAATAAACAGTGTTAGAGGAAAAATAAGTGCCAGTTTTACTAAAGCACTTGCATATTACAACAGCTCTGGATATTTAGATGAAATTAGAGAGTCTGTAGTAGATAATCAGCGTGTTTTGGCAGTACAAGCAATGCACAGAAGAAAAGTTCGTGGTAGTTTATTAGGAAGTTCTAAAACAGGAAGTATTGTGTATATTGCTCCTGAAGCTACCTTGCAATACAGCCGAGAACTTCAAAATTTATTGTTTGATGAACACGAAGAAATTGTTAGAATTTTAAAAGAATTAACGAATAGTTTACGCATTTTTGTACCGCATTTAATAGAATATCAAAAATATTTAACCAAGTTAGATGTAATTGGAGCAAAGGCTAAATATGGTAAAAAAATAAATGCATGTTTGCCAAAAATTACCAAGGAGAAAAAAGTGTTTTTAAGAGATGCTTTTCACCCAATATTATTATTGAAAAATAATAGTAAAAATATTCCTACTATTTCTCAAACTTTAGAGTTAAACGAACAGCAACAAATAATTGTAATTTCTGGTCCAAATGCTGGTGGAAAAAGTATTACACTTAAAACCATTGGTTTATTGCAAGTAATGCTACAAAGTGGCTTGTTAATTCCTGTTCATGAACGTTCTGAAACATACATTTTCGATAAAATACTAACAGATATTGGAGACAACCAATCTATTGAAAATCAATTAAGTACTTACAGTTATCGCTTAAAAAATATGCGAACCTTTTTAAGACGCTGTAATGAAAATACACTTTTTTTAATTGATGAATTTGGAACTGGTAGTGATCCTGAATTAGGTGGTGCTTTGGCTGAAATTTTTTTAGAAGAATTTTACGAAAAAAAAGCCTTTGGAATTATTACCACCCATTATGCAAACTTAAAAGTGTTGGCTAGTGAATTAGAAAACGTTTCTAATGCCAATATGCAGTTCGATGAAAAAACATTAGAACCAAAGTTTAAATTATTTATTGGTCAGGCTGGTAGTTCCTTTACCTTTGAAGTTGCTCAAAAAAACGGAATTCCGTATAGTTTAATTAACAAAGCAAAAAAACGTGTTGAAGGCGAAAAAGTGCGTTTAGATAAAACAATTTCTAATCTTCAAAAAGAGCGAAATAAACTACAAAAAACTTCTGAAAGTTTAGAGCAAGAGAAATCTAAAGCCATTGAACAAACAGGAAGTTTAACTGAAAAGCAACAAAAAATTCAGGAAAAATTAGAGAGCTTTCAGGAATTGTATGATAGCAACCAAAAAATGTTGCAATATGGTAGAAAAATAAATGAGTTACTGCATAAATATTTTCAAACCAATAATAAAAAACAATTAACTGCCGATTTTAACAATTGGTTGGTGGTAGAAAAAACAAAATACTTAAAAAAGAATCCGCCAAAACCTAAAACCAAAGTTGAAAAGAAAAAATTAACTGTTGAGAAAAAACAAGCCGAAGAAAAGCTAAAAACGGTTGAAAAGGAAGTATTGGTAGAAGTTGAAAAAGTACGTGAAGAAAAAATTAAAATTGAAAAAATAGTTGCTAAACAAAAGGCTGATTACGTTTTTAAAATTAACGATAGAGTACGTATTATTGATAGTAATTCTATAGGAACTATTGATAAAATTGAAAAAAATAACGCCTTTATTAATTACGGTATATTTACTACAAAAGCAAATTTAAATAAATTAGAATTGGTACAAGCAGCCAAAAATTAATTCTCAAAAATCTAATTATTTCATACATACCATTTTATATTTGATTTAAAGGAAAAAATACTTAAATTTAGCATGCAAAACATTATTATTCATGCTACTAAATAGTAAAGCTATTTTTGTTTTTTTACTTTGGACAACTATTGCCTTATCTTTTCATTATTTTATAACAAAT
>NZ_JBFHHX010000228.1:0-3399 GCF_041596795.1 Lutibacter sp. | reverse complement strand
CCTTCAACTTTAAAAGCAATTGGTAACGCATATTTAACATTTACATTATTACCTTTATGCTTTCCTGGAGTCATTTTTGGTAACAAACTAACAACTCTTATTGCTTCTTCTTCTAAAGATTTATGTGGCGCTCTGGATTGTATATCAGTAATATTTCCATCTTTATTAATTTTAAACATCACAAAAATTCTTTTAATACCAGGTTCTAGTTTTAATTCTTTTGTAAGATTTGAATTAAAATTCTTATTCACGTGATTTGAAATACCATCTTGTAAACATTTTTTTAATTCTTCTTCAGTTCCTGTGCAACCAGGAAAAACTGGTACATTTTCAATCTCGCTAAAAGGAACATCTAAAGTTTCAATAAGGCTATCATTCTTTTTTAAAACTTTGCTAGTTTCTTCAACCGTAAAATGTTCAATGATCTCGTTTGTTGCTATTGTTGTTTCATTTGATTTTAAAACTTCTTTAATTATTGGAATTTCAAGGTTTTCTAGTTTTTTAATATTTTCAAAAGAACTTAAAACCAACATTCCTCCAATTAAAGGAATGATTAATAAATACTTTAATTGTTTAATTTTTTGTGATTTGTTTTTGGTAATCATAGCTATTCTTTTTTTAATTAATGATTGTTTAAAAAATTGATTGATGAATGAAATGTTTTCAACATTAAATGTTTGGGAAAGTATAGTGTTGAAATAATTGTTCTTATTCGTTTGCTTTACAACTTCGGCATCAGAAATATACTCGTGTACTAAGGTAATACGGTTTTGAAACACATAAATTAATGGATTAAACCACATTGCTATTTTTAAGAATTCGAAAAACAGTAAATCTAATGTGTGTAATTGTTTGCAATGCACCATTTCGTGCTGAATAATGGACAATTCTTTTTGTTTAACAAAATCTCTTTTTATAAATATATAGTTGAAAAACGAAAATGCCGACTCTTGTTTATTCAATAAAACCAATTTAAAGTGTTCGTTTTTCACAACTTCATTAGTTACAATTAATTGAATAATTTTAAATAATTTAATTAAAAATAGCATTAAAAAAAGTACAATTCCAACATAAAAAGCAATTTGAAAATAATTTATAGAAGACTCATTTTTAACCGTTTGCAAAATTACAGCTTGCGGATTTAAAACTACCGTTGGCAATTGTTCAACATACATAATTGGAACGCTTTTTTGTAAACTTTCAAATTTTAAAAAAGGAATTACAAATGCTAAAACGGGAGTTAACAATAAATAAAATCTGTTCCATTTAAAAAAGGTTTCCTTTTGTAAAAAGAAATCGTACACCGCTAAAAACAGTGCTTGAAACAATACCACTTGAAGTATAAAATTTATCATTTCTCAGCATTTTTTTCGTTAATACTTTTTAAAATAGTTTCTAATTCATTTAAATCAACATCGTTTTTTTTCACAAAAAAGGATACCAAACTTTTAAATGAACCATCAAAATAGCCATCAACCAACTTTTGTAAACTTTGGTTACTGTAATCTGCTTTTTTTATAATCGGAAAGTAAATATACCCTCTACCTTTGGCTTTATGAGCAACAAATTCTTTGGTTTCTAAAATTCTAATAATAGTTGAAACGGTATTATAAGCAGGCTTTGGTTCGGGTAATTTATTAATAATATCTTGTACGCTTCCCTGCTCTATTTCCCATAAAACTTGCATAAATTGCTCTTCTGCTTTTGTTAATTGTTTTTCCATTTTATAACTAAGTATTTAGTTCAACTATACAAATATAACTAAATTTTTAGTTTAAACTAATTTTTTAGTTATAGTTTACATTTTACAAAAATTACTTTTTAAATTAAATTTGAAAACTTACATTAGCGTATGGATATATTTCTTTTAATAGTAGGTTTTTTATTGGCAATTACAGGCATTATTGGCTCAATATTACCAGTTTTACCGGGGCCAATATTAGGTTGGTTTGGCTTAGTATTATTGTACCTCACAAAAATTGTTCCTATTAATTATACCTTATTAGGAATTACTTTGGTAGTTACTATTGTTGTATTGGCGTTAGATTATATTATTCCATCGGTTGGAACTAAAAAATATGGCGGCTCAAAATTTGGTGTTATTGGCACTACTATTGGTTTAATTCTTGGAATGTTTTTCTTTCCTCCTATTGGATTAATTGTTGGTCCTTTTGTTGGAGCTTTTATTGGAGAAATTATTTATGATAGTAAAAACCCAAAGAAAGCTTTAAAAGCATCTTACGGTTCATTTATTGGTTTTTTAACCGGAACTTTGTTAAAATTTGTGGTTTCCGTAATTTTTACAGGCTTGTATTTTTCAATTTTTTGGGAATATAAGGCAGCTTTTTTTAACTTTTAAGCATAAAACAACCTTTTTAAAAACAAAAAAAGCGTCCCGGTTTTTCGGGAAGCTTTCCATTGGTTTATAAAACCACGACGCTTTTACACGTCAAACAACACAACTAAATCGCTTTCGAAGCGATACGCAAATATATAAATTTATTTTTGATTACAAATTCTAAACACTTTTTCTTTCTAAATTACTTAAATTTCTGAATTGATTGTATCTTTGCGCACTGTAAAATAAATACAACAACTAAAAATAGTAGTATGCAATTATCACCGCTAGAAATTATTAGAAGAGAATCGTTACAAAAATTACGAGATTTAGGAATCAATCCATATCCTGCTGAAGAATTTAAAACAACAGCAACTATAAAGGAAATTATGGACAATTTTGACGATTTTGAAGGTAAGGAGGTTGTGCTTGCTGGAAGAATGATGAGCCGTAGAATTATGGGAAAAGCATCATTTGCAGAATTAAAAGATGCCAGCGGTAGAATGCAAATCTACATTAACAGAGATGAAATTTCATCGGATGATGAGGGAACAATGTACAATACCGTATTCAAAAAATTATTGGATATGGGTGATATTATTGGAATTAAAGGTGAAGTTTTTAAAACCAAAGTTGGTGAAGAATCTGTTAACGTAAAAGAATTAACAGTACTTTCTAAAAGTTTACGCCCATTACCTGTTGTAAAAACTGACGCCGATGGGAAAGTTCACGATGCTTTTGCCGATAATGAACAACGATACAGAAGACGTTATGTAGATTTAATTGTAAACGACCACGTTAAAGAAACATTTATAAAACGTACAAAAATTACCAATTCTATGCGTGAATTTTTTAACACACGTGGATATTTAGAAGTAGAAACACCAATATTACAACCAATTCCAGGCGGAGCTGCTGCACGTCCGTTTATGACACATCATAACGCTTTAGATATTCCGTTGTATTTACGTATTGCCAATGAATTATATTTAAAACGTTTAATTGTTGGTGGTTTTGATGCTGTGTATGAATTTGCCAAAGACTTTAGAAATGAAGGTATG
>NZ_JBFHHX010000227.1:0-3508 GCF_041596795.1 Lutibacter sp. | reverse complement strand
TCCTTGAAAAATTTATTTTTTTCAACATTAAATTTTTTGGTAACACTTTTAAATTTAGACCAAATTTGATCGCTTTTATTACGTGGAGTTTGTCCAATTTCAAAAAACTTATTTCTTAAGGCATCAATTTCATCAATACTTTTTTGCCAATCTGCTCTAGATTTATTTTTAGAAGTGTCAATTGCCTCAATTAAAGCAATCACTTCATATTTTTTGTCAACATTTTCATCGTATTGAGACCTCACGTCTTTAAAATACATATGACGTTTATCGTGAATTTTTCTTGTGGCTTCACTAAATCTATTCCAAATTTCTTCTCTATCAACTCTAGCTACAGGTCCAATTTCTTCTTTCCAAAGTTTATGCACCACTTGTAATTCTTTAAAAGCTTCATTTACATCCTCTAATTCTGCTAATTCTTCGGCTCTTTCAACTAGTTTTAATTTCTCTTCTAAATTATGTTTAAAATCTAATTCTCTTAAATCATTATTTAAATGCAATAAATCATAAAAACGTTCTACGTGATGTTGGTAAGTTCTCCAAGTATCGTTGTATTTTGCTCTTGGTATTGGCCCAATTTCAACCCATTTTGTTTGAATGTCTTTAAATATTTTATACATAGTAGATCCATCGGCATTATCAATTAAATGCTTTAAATCTTCTATTAATTCAAGTTTAGCTTCTAAATTTTTCTTTAAAGAATTCTCTTGATTTGAATAAAACTCGTTTCTTTTTACCTTATAATCGTATAAAATACTATTATATGTGGTTTTAATTGGATTACTATATTGAAAATCGATAATATTACCACCTTCCAACAAAAATTTTGCTTTTTCTGTTCTTAGTAAATCTCCAAACCTAACGTTAAACGCATTTTTTATACTATTTACGTTATTTTGAATACTTTGTACAGGACTTTCTTTCACCAGTTTTTGAAGCTCATCTACCAATTGTTCCAAAGAAAAATCAGAATAATCTTTATCTTCTAAATTTTGATGTTCAGTTTTTTCAGAACTTGCAGCTATTTCATCATCAATTTCATCAATAGCTTTCGTATCTGGTTTCGGTTTATCAGAAATTACTTTTTCAACAATTTCTTCAGGTACTTCTTTCACTAAATCGCCTGTTGATTCTTTAGGAGACTCTTCTACTAAATTTTCTACTGATTCTTCAGTGGTTTGTTCAACTTCTTTTTTGCTATCATCAAAATTTTGAGAGGTTGAAACTTTATCTTCTTTTGGTAATTCGATATTCTCGTCTAACATATAAAAATGTTTAAGGTTCTATTTATTTCTAACGGTTTTACTAAAAATAGCCGTTTCTATATAAGATGTAATCCGGTATTAAAAGTTGCGTGAATTTAGTGAATTCTTTTTTAAGAATTCCATATTTCCCAAGACTTTTCTGCTTGCAACCCTAACATTTCGTAACCATTTTTAATTGTGGCTCCTTGCTTACTCCCTTCTCTTAAAAATTTTGTCTCAGAAGGATTGTAAATTAGGTCGTACAGTAAATGTTTATCGGTAATAAATTGATATGGAATATTTGGTGATTCATTAATATTTGGGTGTGTTCCAATAGGTGAAGAATTAATAATTATGGTATATTCTTCTATAATTTCTTTGTTTAACATTGAATACAAATAATTACCTTCTGATACACTTCTGGATACAAATTTGTATTCAATACCCATTTTTTTTAAAGCAAATGCAATGGCTTTAGATGCGCCTCCAGTTCCTAAAATTAAAGCTTTTTTATGATGCTCTTTTAACAAAGGTTCAATCGATTTTTGAAACCCATAATGATCTGTATTATAACCAATTAACCTATTATCATCTGTAACTTTAATAGTATTTACTGCTCCAATTTGTTTTGCATCTTCATCAATTTCATTTAAATAGCGCATAATGCTTTCTTTGTAAGGAATGGTTACATTTAAACCTTTAAACTCCTCTTCTCTATGATATAATAAAAACGGAAACTCCTCAATTTCTGGAATGTCAAAATTGAAATATTTTAAGTCTTTTAAACCTAATTGAGCAAATTTTTCTGCAAAATATTTTGGGGAAAAAGAGTATGAAATGTTTTTCCCTATTAATCCAAATTTAAAACGTTTATTCATCTGTGTATACATTTCTTTCAGAGCCAAACTTATCTAAAGCAAGTATTAACCCTATTCCTACTAAAACATACAAAATAGCAATCCAAGTTTCGAGAGTTCCAAAATCTGGAAAATACCTTTCAAAATTTTGAATAATTTTATCTCCTTTAGAATCTATCATTATTTTGTTGTCTACAATTTTATAAATTTCTTTTTTCCACGGCCAAACCATACCTAAAGAGCCAGCAATAAAACCAATAATTACGGCTGTTACAATTTGGTGCCAACGCTTTAAAACCCATCCTAAAATATGAGATGTTGTTACTAAACCAAATGCAGAACCCAAGGTAAAAGTTCCAATAATTTTTAAGTAATTTATACGCTCTTCACTATCCATAAAACTAAAATCGCCTGTAAAAACTTCGGTTAAAGTTTTAAATAGCATTGCTACCGAATCTACCAACAACAATACATAATTACCCATTAAAATTAGAATAAATGAGCCTGATAAACCTGGAAGAGTCATTCCAGAAACACCAATAATTCCACAGAAAAAAACAAATAAAAGATTGTCATTTTCTTTTGCTGGGCTCATAAAACTAATAGATATTCCAACAATTGCACCAGCAACCATTGCTATTACATTTTTAGATGTCCAATTATTAAAATCTTTAGAAATATAATAAATAGAACCTATAATCATTCCAAAAAAGGTACTCCAAACATAGAGTTCATAAGTATCAATTAAATAATCTAATACTAGTGAAACGCTAAAGTAGCTAAATATACTTCCACTAAAAATTAAAACTAAAAAAGGTGCGTTTGTATAATAATAAAAGCTTTTATAACGACCATTTATTAATAATTTAAAGGCTTTGATATTTATTTTTCTGAAAGAATAAATCATTTCTTCGTAAAATCCCAAAACAAACGAAACCATTCCGCCAGAAACTCCCGGAACTTTATTTGCCGCACCCATAGATAATCCTTTTAAAAAAAGGAAGAATTTATCTAAAAAGGTACGTTCCTTAGCCATAATTATTATTTTGCGGAAGAATCTGCTAATTTTTCTAACAATAAAATTAATGCAAATCCAACTAACGCCAATACAACTGCTGTTAAAATTTGAGCATCGCCGTTAAAATTAATTGGTAATACACTTTGCTCATTAAACGGAACTTTAATTCCGTGTGAATTTACACGCCATGTTAAGGTTTCTTTCCAAGGCCAAATTTTATTTAATGAACCTAAAATAAAACCTGTTAATATAGCTAAGGTAAAATTTTTGTAATGTTTAAAAAGCCAGTTCAATATTTTAGAGAACGATAATAATCCAACCACTGCTCCTGCAGCAACTGTTGCTAATAATTTAAAATCTTTATCATGAATAGCATCTAAAACAGGTTT
>NZ_JBFHHX010000226.1:0-3548 GCF_041596795.1 Lutibacter sp. | reverse complement strand
TTCTTCATTTCTGCTTGACCATTTCTTATTGCTCCAACAGCATTAAGACCATATAATAATTCTACTAACTCTGTTTTTGAACCTGTCCAAGATAAATCGTTTAGAATTTCAGGTTTAACTTCTTTAATTTTTTTCTTCGATTCTTGTTGTTCGATTTTAATTAATTCTTTGGAGTAGTATTTTGACAATAAATTGTAAGATATAATTCTTGCTGCTAAAAAATCTTTGTTGGTTGAAAATTCAGGTTCACGATCTAAGTGCATTGAGTCAAAATTGATTTCACATTGTGAATTGCCTCTTAAAAAATAGATAGAATCAAAACTCTCCAATTTTTGTTCATAATACCTAAAGAAATTAATGTGCTTCTTTTTTACTGCTTCTAATCTATCTAAGAAACTTTGAACCATTTTTTTATGCTTTAAAATATTGGATTTTGGTTTTTCTACAAGATATTTATGTACGTGTGTAAAATATTTTAAATTACCATAAATTAAAGGTTTTTGATGTTTAAAAAAATTGATTTCGTCTTCATCGGAATGAAATTTAAATTGCCGGAGGTAAAATCTTAACTGATTCAAACAAGTTCTAGAACAATTAATTTTTTTCTTGTATTTGTGAAATTCTTCTATTTCAAGCTTGTCAATATCATTCAACTTATTGCTGTAATCAGCAATAATCTCGGCAATTTTTTTCATAGTATTTTTAAATCTTTTTAATAGGTTTTAAAAATACTAAATCTTACTAAAAAATACCAAATCGTATTATTAATTGGAACTTCCTGATTTAATGTTATTTATGCTTTTCTTCGATTTTTTTTCATCTAATATTAGTTTTAAAGCGCTCATATCATCACTTACTTTTCTTTCAATTACTCGTGCATAAATTTGAGTAGTTGCAATTTTTGTATGCCCTAAAATTTTAGAAACTGTTTCTATTGGAACTCCATTAGTTAAAGTTACTGTAGTTGCAAATGTGTGTCGCGCCATATGGAATGTTAAGTTCTTTGTAATCTTACACGCATCAGCAATTTCCTTTAAATAACTATTTAATTTTTGATTTGAAAGTGAAGGAAACAACGTGTTTGTTACGGCAGCTCGCGCGTTATTTTTATACTTATCAATCAGATATTGAGCCTGGTCAAGAATTGGAACTTTAACTGGTGTATTTGTTTTTTGTCTTTTAGTAATAATCCATTTATTACCATCAATTCCTAAAATAACATTATCTTTTTTTAGCTTCATAATATCAACATATGCAATACCTGTGTAGCTGCTGAAAATAAAAAGGTCCTTTACTAAATCTAAACGTTCAATATCAGTACTATAGTTTTCAATACTTTCAAGTTCTTCTTTTGATAAAAACTCACGTTCCTTTTTAATAAATGAAGGTTTATATTTAACAAATGGGTCTCTTTCTATCCATTCCATATGAAAGGCCATAGTTACCATTTTTCTTAAGCGTTGAATGTGTTTTATGATGGTATTATTGCCTATTCTTTTCTTATTTCTTGAAAGTTTATAGCCTCTTAAGAAATTGTCAAATTGCACAACAAATGAATAATTTAGGTCTCTCAAGTAAATATCTGAAGTTTTGTATTCTTTTAGTACGAACTCCATTAAATAACTCTGGGTAGTTTTATAAAGGCCAAGTGTGGCTTTATTTAACTTGTGAGCAAAATTAGTATTATGATAATCAATAATATTTTGAAGCGAATAATATTGTTGGTCGGTTCCTAAAAATCGAGCTTTTATAGCTTCAGCTGTTATTAATTTTCTTTCCGTTACTAATTCCTGGTATGCTTTGAAAATTGCAGCTTGTGTTTGGTCAATATAATTATTGATAACTCTAGCCTCTTGACTGTTTCCTTTAATTTTGGATTTAGATTTATCCCACGATTCTAAAGGAACTTTTCTTTTTAGGCTAATATTAACTCGTTTCTGATTAACCGTAATTCTTGCGAATAAATCCGCTTCGTTATTTTTTGCACGTGAAGCATTAATCCAAATTAGGATTGAAAAAGTGTTTTGGGTTTTCATAGTTGTCGTCTTTTTAAGTTTAACTTTTTTTAAAGACGAAAGTCAAATCAACTATGGATATTGGCCCTGGTAACAAATGTATAAGATTTGTTGACCAAATCCTACCTTATTCTCATTAAATTATGTACTGTTTCACCGTTTTTAAAAATACATTTTATCAGTATTTACAGTATCTACAGCCTTAATTCGGTCAACAAATTTACTTTTTTTATTTGTTGACCGATTTGTTGACTTATTTAATGAGTTTAAATCAATTTATCTGTTAACTCCTAAAATTCAAAACACCGTAAAACCTATGGTTTGCTGTATTTTGATTCAATTTGTGTTCATTTTCGCAGAGAGGAAGGGATTCGAACCCTCGATACCCTTTTGGAGTATACACACTTTCCAGGCGTGCGCCTTCGACCACTCGGCCACCTCTCTAATTTAATTATTAAGGTATAAATCTATCAGTCCTGCTGGAGATTCTACCACTATTTTTTTATGCTCTCTATCCACTTTTTTAATAAAATCATCAATCATAGGGATAAAAACATCTGTTCCATTTGAGTTAATTTCAAATAAAGGTTGTGCAGAAGAGTCATTTACACCTGAAACAACACCAACATAACCGTAATTAACATCTTCAATATCAAAACCAATTATTTCGTGAAAATAAAATTTATTTCCAGTTAATTTTGGAAGGAATTCAAGCGGTAAATATAAACCTCCACCCATAATAGCATCGGCATCTTCTTCACTATCTACCTCTTCAAATTTTATACGAAGTTGATTTCCTTTCTGAAGTAAACTTTCTTCTAAAAAAAATGGAACCAAATCATTGCCTAAAGCAATAAATACTGATTCCAAATTTTCGTAAAGTTCAGGTTCGTCTGTATCCAATTTGGCTACAACTTCACCTCTAAAGCTATGTTTTCTTACGATTTTGCCTAAATAAAAACAATCTTTTTTATGCATTATCGCAAACTAACTTATTACTCTGTTTTTCCTTCTTCTTGAGCAGCAGCTTGTGCGTCATCAATAGTTTGAGGAGCAGCATCTTCTGTTACTTCTTCTGCAGCTTGTGCAGCAGCTTTAGCGTCAGCTTCAGCTTTAATTGCAGCATTTGCAACTTCAGCAGCGGCAGCAGCTCTTTCTTCGTTTACTTTTACTTCAGCAGCTAAAGCTTTTGCTTTTGCATCTGCTTCTGCTTTAGTTAAACTCTCTTTTTTAGCATCAATTTTTCCAGCTTTTTCATCTAACCAAGCTTGAAATTTTGCTTCTGCTTGCTCTTCTGTTAAAGCTCCTTTTCTAACACCACCTGCTAAATGATTTTTTAGCATAACTCCTTTATAAGATAAAATTGCTTTTGCTGTGTCAGTTGGTTGTGCTCCGTTTTGTAACCATTTTACAGATCCATCAACATCTAAATCAATAGTTGCAGGATTTGTGTTTGGGTTGTAAACACCTAGTTTTTCTAAATACTTACCATCTCTTGTTGCGCGTGCATCTGCAGCTACTATCCAATATAAT
>NZ_JBFHHX010000225.1:0-3576 GCF_041596795.1 Lutibacter sp. | reverse complement strand
CATTTATCAAAAGTATTAAAAGAAGTTGCTGGTAAAACAGCTTCGCAATTAATTGATGATGTTGTAATTATGGAAGCCTGTATTTTATTAAACAACCCTTCATTAACCATTGCACAAATAGCCAATGAACTCCAGTTTAGTGATCAATCATTTTTTGGAAAGTACTTTAAAAAACAACTAGGAATTTCTCCTTCAAAGTATCGCAACCTAAAAAGTTAAATATTTAAAAAATACCAATATTTCAAAATATTTATACTTATTTTTTAATTATTACACTTAAAATAATTGATTTAGACCAATTATTACCTTTTTTATCCCTTTTACACACTTAAATTTCTAATCAATTTTGCCAAAAGAAATTTAAATTAAATAGGTATATGTATTTTAAACAAATTATTTTAGTACTTACAGCAATAGTTTTAGTTAGCTGTACAAATTCAAAAGAAAATAACGCTATAAAAGAAAATGAAAATGCAGCACATTCAGTTGAGGTATTAAAAATAGAAAACTCCTCTTTTAATGAACAAATTAATTACAGTGGTTTTATTGAACCCAAAGTAACTATACCATTAAGTTTTTTAGTTCCGGGAACTGTTATTGCCGTTCATATTGAAGAAGGTGATAAAGTAAGTAAAGGACAAATACTCGCTGAATTAAATAAAACTACGGCAAACAATACCTATCAAGGAACATTGGCAACATTAAATCAGGCAACCGACGCGTACAAACGTTTTAAAGAGGTGTACGATAAAGGAAGTTTACCTGAAATTCAAATGCAGGATATAATTTCAAAATTAGAACAAGCCAAAGCAGCCAATAAAGTTGCCTACCAAAATCTTTCAAATTGTACGTTAAAAGCTACAGAATCAGGATTTATTGGAAGCCGAAACATTGAAGTAGGTTCAAACACCATTCCTGGAAATCCTATTATTGATTTAGTTACTTTAAATGAAGTGTATGTAAAAATTGCTGTTCCAGAAAATGAAATCAATAAAATTTCTAAAGGTCAAAAAGCAACTATTGTTATTGCTGCATTAGGCAGTAAAGAGTTTGAAGGTGAAATAGAAAAAGTGGGGGTTATTGCGAACAGATTATCTAAAACTTATGAGGTGAAAATTCTAATTCCGAATAATAATCTATTCATAAAATCGGGAATGGCGTGCGATGTTAACTTAAAAATGCAAGTTTCTGAAAGCAGGCTAACAATACCGTATAGAGCTGTTATTAAAGATGAAAATGATAAAAATTATGTGTTTAAAGTAAACGCTGAATCTAAAACTGTTTCTAAACAATTTGTTGAACTTGGTACTTTTTCAAACAATCAAATTGAAATTAAAGCGGGACTTTCAAATGACGATTTAATAGTTACTGAAGGGCATCATCAATTATTAGAAAATGACCAAGTGAAATTTTAAATTTCTAACAATACTTTAATAACATAATCATATTTATATGAAAAAAGGAATGAATTTTATAGAAGCAACTATGAAACATTATCAAATAGTGGTTTCTATTGTGGTTGTATTAATGATATTGGGCGCTATTGGCTTAAAAAATATGCCCAGACAAGAGTTTCCAGAGTTTACAGTGCGACAAGGAATTGTAGTTGGTGTTTACCCTGGTTTTACATCGCAAGAAGTTGAGGAAAGACTTACTCAAAAAGTGGAAGATTATATTTTTGGATATGAAGAAGTAAATAAAACTAAAACTTATTCGCATTCAAAAGAAGGGCAAATGATTATTTATGTTGAATTAAATGCTAATGTAAAAAATGCCGATAAATTTTGGACAAAACTTCGCCACGGATTAAATGAATTACAAGTACCTCCTGGAGTTTTAGCACTTTTTGGTACAAATGATTTTGGAGACACTTCTGCGCTTTTAATTACTATGTCTTCCGATAAAAAAACATACAGAGAGTTAGGTGAAATTATGAAGGATTTAGAGGCTGAAATCAGAAAAATCCCAGCAGTTTCAAAAATAAAATCTTATGGAGAGCAAAAGGAAGAAATTTATGTTTACATAAAACCAGAAAAACTAAAACAATTTAACTTAAAACCAACCACAGTTTTAGCTTCATTTCAATTACAAGAATCTATTAATTTTTCTGGAACTTTAGATAATGGCGACTTAGAATTACCAATACATTTACCACCAAGATTTGAATCTGTTGAAGATTTAGAAGAACAAATTGTGTATTCAGATCCTCTTGGAAATATCATTCGGTTAAAAGATGTTGCTTACATAGAAAAACGCTACGAAAAACCGAACAATTATATAAGAAATAACGGTGAAAATGCATTGCTACTTTCGTTAGAAATGCAAAAAGGAAATAACATTGTACATTTTGGCGAAGACGTTCAAGAGGTGCTCACAAATTTTTTAAAAAATACAGATAGCGATGTTAAATTAAACACCATTTCAAATTTACCTGAAGTTGTTGATGATTCTATTTCACATTTTTTAAAGGAATTTATAATTGCAATCATTGCGGTAATTATTGTTACAATGTTACTATTACCTTTTAGGGTAGCAGCCGTAGCAGCAGTTTCAATCCCAATTTCTGTATTAATAACTATTGGAATTATGCAAATGGTTGGGCTGCAATTACATATAGTTACTTTGGCAGCTTTAATTGTAGTTCTTGGTATGGTGGTAGATAATGCCATTGTGGTAATAGATAGTTATGTTGAAAAACTAGATCACGGAGATTCTCCTTGGAATGCTGCTTGGAAAGCCGCTACAGAACTATTTATTCCTGTATTAACAGCTTCAGCAGCAATATGCGCCGCGTTTTTTCCGTTGCTATTTTTCTTAACAGGAATTGCTGATGATTTTGTTGGAAGTTTACCTGTAACTATTGGAATTGCATTAACCGTATCCATGTTAGTAGCTGTATTATTGGTTCCTTTTATTTGTTACGTATTTATTAAAAAAGGACTTCACCAAGAATTAAAACAAGATGAAACTGTAAAAAAGAAAAGTTTATTAGATAGAGTTCAAAATGTATTTGACGCTACACTTTCATATTGTTTTAGAAATCCAAAATTAACAATATTACTAGGTGTTTTATCTATAGTTCTTGGAGTACTTTTCTTTATGAATGTAGATCAAAAGTTATTTCCAGAAATGGAAAGAAAACAATTTGCTATTGAAGTGTATTTACCTGAAGGAACTTCTATTTCAAAAACAGAAAATGTTATTGACAGTTTAGAAACTATTTTAAGTAAAGATAACCGAATTACAAATATTGCTAGTTTTATAGGGAATGGTTCACCAAGATTTAATGCGCTTTATGCACCACATTTACCTGCAAAAAATTATGGACAATTATTGCTTAACACAACGTCAAACGAAGCTACTATTGCTATTATAAATGAATACAGTTCCAAGTATAAAAATGCCTTTCCAACCGCTCATATAAAATGGAAACAGTTAGCAATGGAAGATTTTAAAGCTCCTTTTGAAATTAGAATTGCATCAAATAATATAAAAGATTTAAAAACTGTTGGAAATAAAGTATCGGAAATTTTAAAAGCGAACAAAAATATTAATTGGGTTAGAAGTGATTGGGAT
>NZ_JBFHHX010000224.1:0-3590 GCF_041596795.1 Lutibacter sp. | reverse complement strand
TAAAAACACCAGTAATAACTGTTCTGCATCTACAACTATAACTATTGAAAACAATAGAGATAGTCCTGATTTTTCCTTTTCGGTAAGTATAAATTCTTCTCCTTTAATTTATGTTTTAGGAGGGAGTCCTTTAGCAGATATTGATCAAAATTCTACAACAACATCTGCTGTAAACGGAACGTATTTTGGTGTGGTAGATGCTGGATCTCAAGTTACCAGAAGATTTGCTCTTGCAAATATTGGAAGTTGTCCTTTAGATATTTCATCAGTAACAAGTTCTAACAGTGATTTTGTAATTACAACTCCGTATTCCATTCCTTATAATAATTTGGCTTCGTATTATTATATAGTTATAGATGTAACTTTTACTGCTCCTAGTAGTGGAACAGGAACACAAACATCAACCATAAGCGTTGGAAGTAATGATACCACGCAAAATCCTTTTAATTTTAATGTAAGTGCTGAAATGTTTGATTTTAATATTCCAGGTCCTGGTGGAATTACAGCCGATTTTAGGCTTTGGTTAAAATCTACCAGAGGAATTAAATATGAAACATCAACATCTGATAAAGTAAGGTGCTGGTTAGATTTAGGTACAAATGGTAAAAATGCAGAACAATTAACCGCGGCTAATCAACCAACTTTTATAGACGATGTAGCATCTAACATAAATTTTAACCCTGTTGTTAAATTTGAAAATAATGGAACCACGTTAAATCAATATTTAGAAAACACTGCAAATGGCTATTATACGCAAGAAATTTTTATAGTTATGGAACCAGATGTAGATGTTTCTTCATCAACTGGTATGACTATATTTTCGGGTACATCAGATCCTATAACAGGTTATTCTTATAGCAATACGTATTTAAATAATACAAATGATGAGAGTAGTGTTGGTTTAGGGAATTTTACAAGTAGAATATCTTCTCCTGAGGAAAGATTATGGTATAACCAAGGAAACTCGGTATCGAATCCTTATTATACACTTTTAGCTTCTACTTCTAGATCTTATACAAGTGCTGGAATTATTAATGCCAGAAATAAAACTACAACGCCCTCAGCTGGAATGAGTATTTTATATAATTCTGTGGATGATGGATTAACAGCAACAAAATCATCTGGGTTTACTCCTGAAAATTTAGGATATATAGAAACTTCTACAACCTATGTTTGGGGAACACCGTTTAAAATTGGGAAAAATGCTAATGCTACTTTTGGTAGTTTAAACGGTAGAGTTGCCGAAATATTTACGTTTGCAGAAAGATTAACAGATGCAGACAGACAAAAAATTGAATCGTATTTAGCTATTAAATATGGAATATCATTGGGAACATCTGGGCAAGCACAAAAAAATTATGTAAGCTCTTTTGGAACAACTATTTGGAATATTTCTACAAATTCTGGTTTTAATTATAATGTAGCAGGAATAGGTAGGGATGATGATTCTGATTTAAATCAAAAACAGTCAAAAACTATAAATTCAGTAAATGATGTAACTATAGGTTTAGGTGGTTTATTTTCAAAAGTAAGCGCAAATAGTAATGAATTTAATACTAATGGAGATTTTTTAGTTTGGGGATGTGATAATGGAAGCTTTACTGAAAGTAGTAGTAATACAGTTTCTATTAAATCAGGTGTAACAACTTCTGTAACACGTATTGCAAGAAAATGGAAAATTATTGAAACAACACAAGTAAGTAGTGATGTAGAGAATGTTTACGTAGGAATTCCGGAAACTGCTTTTTCAACTTTTTCAAAAACAGCATCTGAAGAATATGTGTTAATAGTAGCAGATAATTCTAATTTTTCTGATAGTTCTATAATAGATGTTATTCCTTTAAAAATTCAATTAGATGATAGTAACAATCCTATTTTAGACAAAAATGGAAGTCAGCTATACCAAACTTGGTACGATTTTGATGGAACTAAGTATTTTACCTTTGGAAAAGCTTCTGTATTAGATGCTACAAAACAAGCTGTAGCAATAGGTTCTGGAGATTATTTGGTAGGTGAATATGATTTAAACTTAAATGTAGATGCATTTACTATTTCAGCTTGGATAAAAAGCACGCCTAACGCTAGTGTTAGAACTATTATAGCTAAAGGAGATAAGTTACAAATGCGTTTAAATTCATCTAATAAACTTGAAATTATTTCTGATAAAGCAACGCCTGTTTACACTTCAAATATGGCAATAAACGATAGTAAATGGCATCAATTAACCTATGTTTATAATAGTGGATCTGGTTATTTATATGTAGATGGAGTATTAGATAAATCAGTTCAAAATATTGTGCATCCTTCTCCTAATTACAATCGTTTTTCTATTGGAGCGGTATATGCATCTAAAAGTAATATTACAAATCCTTTTTTAGGTGAAATTGATGAGGTTTCTATATGGGATTTAGGATTAACTGAGAGTCAAATTAGGTATTTAATGAATCAGGAAATTGAAAAAACTACAGGAAATATTGTGAATGGAAAAAATATACCTGAGGCAATTATTAATAATGAAGTAGTTTCAATTCCTTGGAGTAATTTACGTGCTTATTATGATTTTAACTCGTTTTATGGGTCAACAATTGAAGGATTGACTGATGATAGGAATTTTTTAAGATTAAATTATTTAAATAAAACAAAATTAATAGTAGCAAACCAAACAGCTCCTTTACCGTATGTAACTGCTGCAGATGGAGATTGGGCAAATGAAAGTACTTGGTTAAATAGTGCTAATCAAATGTTACCTAATTCTTTAGGATTAGATGGTGTTACAAAAATAGATTGGAATATTGTAGAAACCGATCATAATATAACTTCTAATTCAGAAATTAAAGCATTAGGGTTAAAAATTAATAGTAACACATTTACTGTTGAAGCAGATAACAGTATAGAGTTATCACATTATTTATTGCTTAACGGAAAATTGGATTTACAAGGCGAATCACAATTAATTCAAACAATGGATAGTGATTTTGATACGGCAAGTATTGGATACATTGAAAGAGATCAAGAGGGAATTGGAAATAGATTTAGATATAATTGCTGGTCTTCACCTGTGTATTCTGCTACTGAGGGAACAAAAAATTATGCTACTGTAAGTAGTGTTTTAAAAGATGGTACAGACCCTAGTTCTCCTGCAGCGTTAAATTTCACGTCAGGTTTAAATGGTAGTATATCTCCAGTTACATTAAGTACCTATTGGATGTATAAATATACAAATTCTTCAACAGGGTCTTATAGTTCTTGGGTAAAAGCTGGAGAAAATGGAAAAATATATGAAGGCGAAGGATTTTTAATGAAAGGTGTTAAAGATCCAAACGAAACAGATCAAAATTATATATTTCAAGGAAAACCAAATAATGGTACTATTGAATTAACGGTTTCAGCAAATAATGATTATTTAGTTGGAAACCCATATCCATCGGCTTTAGATGCAGAGCAATTTATTTTAGATAATGCCAATTCAATAAAAGATGGAACCTTATATTTTTGGGAACATTATGGGGGAGATTCTCATAATTTAAAAGATTATCAGGCTGGTTATGGCTTGTATAATTTAGGTGGTGGAACTCCTGCAAGTGCACATT
>NZ_JBFHHX010000223.1:0-3590 GCF_041596795.1 Lutibacter sp. | reverse complement strand
TAATGATCATAGATTTTAATAGTACAAGAAAAAGAGGAAAAATTGAAGAATAAAAAAACAGTATTAATAGTAGTAAATGTAGATTGGTTTTTTATATCTCATAGATTATGTATTGCCACACAAGCAATCCAAGAAGGGTGGAGTGTTGTTGTTATAGGGAAAGATACAGGTAGGGCACATGAAATTGAAGCTGAAGGAATTCAATTTGTAAATATCTCATTTACAAGATCAGGAGTAAATCCTTTAATTGAAGTACAAACTATTTTTAAACTATTAAAACTGTACAGAGCTATTAAGCCCGATTTAGTGCATCATATTACTTTTAAACCTATAATTTATGGATCTTTAATTACTAAATTTATAAAAGTTAAAGGCGTTGTAAATGCAATAAGCGGGCTGGGGTATAACTTTTCAACGAATGAGAATAAGTTTATAAGTGGTGTTGTTCGGAATTTAATGAAAGTAGCTTTTCACCATAAAAATATGGCAATAATTTTTCAGAATAAGGAAGATTTCCGAGATCTAAAATCATCAAAAATAATTAGTGATACACATAAACTATTTTTTATAAAAGGTTCTGGCGTCAATTTGGGGGGTTTTCAATGTAAATCTGATATAAAAAATGATAAAATTAATATTTTATTTCCTTCTAGAATGATATGGGAAAAAGGAGTAAAAGAACTGATTGAAGCGGCTAATTTGTTATATTCAAAGTATCAAGATAAAATAATTTTTAAACTGTATGGAATAATTGACTATGACAGTAAAAGTTGCGTTCCAGAAAGTTATTTATTGGAAAATACCATCAAAAATTACATAGAATGGTACGGGTATGAAAAGAATATAAGTGCTGTTTTTAATATGGCTGATATTGTAGTTTTTCCTTCTTATTATAGAGAAGGCATGCCTAAAACGCTATTAGAAGCATGTGCGGCAGGTAAACCAATTATTACAACAGATTCTATAGGTTGCAAAGAGTGTGTAGAAGAAGGTTATAATGGTTATAAAGTACCAGTAAAATCGGGGGTAGCATTGGCAAATGCTATTGAAAAATTAATAAATGCTCCTGAAGAAATGGTTAGAATGGGAAAAAATTCTAGAGCAAAAGCAGAAAAAGAGTTCGACCAAAAAGAAGTGGTTTTAAAACATATGGAAATTTATAATATGCTAAGTGCATTAAATTAAACCTATATGCCAGAAATTTTTAAAAATAAAGAGATTGCTATTTTTACGATGTTAGGATTGGTTTCAGCGTTTCTTATTTTTATAAACAATGGAAATCAATACAATGCCTTGGTATTGTTTTTATTTTTTGCAATAAGTGCTATTGCATTAGGCGGAATTTTTTTGAGTATTGATAAAAATCCATTTTCATTAAATAAAACATTTTACTTATTTTATTATTTCTTTTTTGGAATAGCACCCGCAATTCAATATAAATTTCAAAGTTCTTTTTTTAATGCACCTTTAATAAGTGCCAAATTGTACATAAAGGGAGGTTTGTTGTTGCTAGGAATATTGTTATTATATAATTTTTTATATCACGTTACGTATAAAATATTAGATAAAAGAAATTATAAATTGAACAGCGTTATAAGAAATGAAACTCCAATTTATTTTTATTATGGGGTAGCCATTTTGTCTTTTGTAGTATTTTTTGTGCTTATAAAGTTCAATGTAAAATATCTTGTGTTAAGACCTCCAAGTTTTTGGTTAAAAAATAATACGTATCTCGGTGTATTAGGCTATGGTATTTCATTAGTTGTAAGAGCAATTCCTGTTGTTGTAGTATTGCAGTATATTTTAAAGAATAAATATGATAAAAAGCATCTATTCTTATTAGGTATAATTGCTATAATTACAGCTTTCCCTACGGCATTATCTAGAGGGGAGGCAGTTTCATTATATTTGCCGTTTTTGGTGCTGTTACTACCTGTTTTTAAAAGGCAAAACGTTTATGCTCTCTCTTATTTTTTTGGATTCTTTTTAATATTTCCAATTTTAAATTTCTTTCGATCCCAAGCAAATAATGTATATGTGGGAATTGAAGTTTTTAAAACAGGCCATTTTGATGCCTTTCAAAATTTTGTTTTGTTAATAAATGAAGAAATAATAACCTTTGGGAAACAGTTAATAGGGAGTATGTTATTTTTTATTCAAGAAGGGCAATGGCTTCAAAAACCTATTGGGACTGGAACGATGTTGGCAGAAAAATTAAATTTTGAACATACCAATATTTCAATGCCATTTTTTGGGGAAGGGTATGCCAATTATGGGTATACGGGTATTATAGTGTTTATTATATTAATAGTTTTATTAAATGCAACATTCGATTTAAAATATCATAAAAATAGTGGTTCGCTATTTTTTAAATTGGTGTATTTATTTTTATTGGGATTTGAATTTTATATTTTAAGGGGAGATTTAATGAGTTCAGTTAAAAAATTATGTGTTTTTATAATTTCAGTCTCTTGTGTGCTTTTTTACTTTAAAATAGCGGGTAGTATTAATAAAGTATTTTTGAAAAAAAGAAGTACAAAGTAAACTTTTAAGTAATATAGTAACAGATCCCGCATCAAGTGCGGGATGACGTTTCAAAGCTACCGTCATTACGAGGAGCGGTAGCGACGTGGTAATCTGTTTGTTGTTTAGTTCAGTGCATGATTGGGTTTAATAAGTAAAAGATTGCTTCACTCCAATGCATTCCCTCCGCAATGAGCATTTCCCCTCTTGAGAGGGGTTAGGGGTGTGTTTAATTAAGAAGTCCAATGTAAATTTTTAAGTAATACAGTAACAGATCCCGCATCAAGTGCGGGATGACGTTTCAAAGTCACCTCGTCATTCCCACGCAGGTGGGAATCTGTTTTTTGATAAAGCAGCCACTTTTAATAAAATGTAAGGAGGGTTGATAATTAAAAAGTCGGGCAACAAAAATAAAAAGTCGGGCAACTTTTAAAATAAGTCGGGCAACTATTTAAAAAAGACGGACAAAAAAGCCGCCTCAAAATTAAATGATGAGGCGGCTTGTTAATCAGAATTCAGAAAATACTAGCTTGAAACTAATTGATAATCAATATTAGTTATTTGCTTTTGAAATTCTTTTGCGGGTCTAAATCGCACATTTAAGCCCTTTATTTTAGAAACATTAAAATTCTCTGGAGCATCTACTGTTTCTGCTGAAATAGTAGATCTAAACGTTCCAAAATCTCCCAGTTTTATAATCTTACCATTTAAAATTTCATCCGGAATTATTTGTAATAATCCTTCTAAAACCGCCATGGCATCCATAGAGCTTACCGTACTTTCTCTGCTTATTCGTTTAGCAAAATCACGTAAGGTTAGCGTTTCTTGTTTTTGTTTCACTGGAACATATTTATTTGGAGCAGTTATGTCCAAAGGATTTACCTGTTCTTTCAATTTGTATTGAATCATACTTTTACTATTTAAACTGTATAACTTTTGAAGGTAGTTATACCGACACCTTTACTTCTACTACACACCTTATCTTTAAAAAACCGAAGGACCCGTGAATTTTGGCAATTTGTTACTGTATAGCCTTTGCCTACAGTGATGATTGGATTAAAAATAAT
>NZ_JBFHHX010000222.1:0-3621 GCF_041596795.1 Lutibacter sp. | reverse complement strand
CGAAAGTTTACTTACAGGTGTTAATTACAAACATCCAATAGCTTTAGATTGGTTGGTAAGCGCCATAAACAATTTCTTAAAAAACAACGAATTAAACACAACACATCCGTTAAACTTATTAATTAGAAATTTACGACAATCTAACCAAACGTTAAAAGGAATTTATACTAATTACGAAACGGATTTATTACCCAAATTAGAAAAAGACAATCGTACTTATTTTGAAAGATTTAAATCTCAGCTACACATAAATCACCCAAGAATGCGCTATGCATTGCGCTTAAGCATTTCTTTTTCTATTGGTTATGCTGTTTCTGAATATTTTCAAGTAGCTAAAGGAGAATGGATTGTGTTAACTATTTTATTTGTGTTACAACCTAGTTATAGCGAAACAAGACGACGGTTATTACAAAGAATTATAGGTACTTTTTCTGGAGTTGTAATAGGAATTTTAATTATTAGGTTATTCACTTTTTCTGGCCAAATAATACTAATGATTTCATCGGCATATTTATTTTTATTATGGATGAAACGCCGGTATTCTGTTGGCGTAGTATTTATCACCATTTTTGTATTATGCGCATTTAATATTATTGCAAATAAAGGTGTAGATGTTATGGCTCCAAGGTTAATAGATACCTTAATAGGTGCTTTAATTTCATTTTTAGTAGTTCGTTTTTTATGGCCAGAGTGGCAATATAAAAAATTACCAAATTTACTTAGTGAAGTGATCCATAAAAACACGGCTTATTTTAGAGCTATATTAGATGAATACACAGGGTCTACAACCGATGATTTAGCTTATAGAATTGCCCGAAGAGAAGCTCATAGAGCAGATAACGCTTTAGTTATGGCTTGGCAAAATATGCAATTAGACCCTAAAAAACAGCAACAACTAAAAAACACTGCATTTACATTAACCTATTTAAACCATGCGTTACTTTCATATCTTTCAGCATTAGGTGCTCATAGAATTTATCATAACAATGAAGATTCTCAATTGTTATCTATTGAAAATCACATTTTAAAAGTGTTAGATAAAACCTGTAATTGGTTTACAGCAAAAGACAGTACTGATATAGAAAACATAGAAGATAGCTTAGAAGAAATAAGCAAACATTTACTAAACAACAATAAAGAAACTACCAAAATGCACAATATATTATTGTATAATATTGCTGAAGTTACCTTACAAATATTAGAAGAAGCAAAACTTTTTAAACCTAGCGAAAATAATAATTAAATGAATTTAATAAAACAAGTTGCAACAATATTAGGGTTTTGGTTTGCAGGAGAACTCCTTAATTATGTTACAAAAATACCTATTCCAGGTAGTATTTTAGGAATGCTATTAATTGTTTTAGCATTAGAATTAAAAATATTAAAACCAGAAAGAGTTGCGCAAGTAGCTAACTTTTTACTAAATAATATGGCTATGTTTTTTATACCTGCAGGAGTTGGTATTATGTGTCATTTTAAAATTTTAAAACAAGAATGGTTACCAATATCAATTGCAATAATTGTTAGTTCTTTATTAGTAATAACTGTTGTTGGAAAACTTATGGAAAGAAAAAATGATTAGTTTTATAAACACTCCACTATTTCAAGTAAGCTTAACTTTAGTAGTTTTTATAACAGCTAAAAAACTTCAAAACAACTACAAATCGCCTTTATTAAATCCAATTTTAATTACCATTTTAGTAGTTATTGGTTTTTTATTGATGAGTGATATTTCTTATAATGATTATAAGAACAATACTATAATTATAAGCTTTTGGTTAGCGCCATCTGTAATTGCTTTAGGTTATGCTTTATTCAACTTTATTGAAGAAATTAAAAATGATGTAAAAAGGATTTTACTCGCCATGTTTTTAGGAAGCTTAACTGGCATTGTTTCTGTAATAGGTTTTGCCTTTGTATTTGGAGCCTCAAAATTAACCATCATTTCTTTGGCGCCAAAATCTGTAACAACACCCATAGCTATTGAGGTTTCTAAACAAATGGGTGGTGTTCCTCCTTTAACAGTTGCTTTTGTAATTGTGGTAGGCGTTTTTGGAGCTGTATTTGGACAAGCCTTTTTAAAAATTATTGGTGTAAAAAATGCCAAAGCAGTAGGTTTAAGTTTAGGCGCAAGCGCCCACGCTTTAGGTACAGCTAGTATAAGCGCAAAAGGACCAGATTATAGTGCTTTTGGAGGTTTAGGAATGGCTTTAAACGGAATTATTACTGCCGTAATAGCTCCTTGGATAGTGCAATTGGCAATTTATCTTTTGTATTAAACAATCATCACTATAATTTTTTTTATGAACAACTATTCTATCGGATAATTATCATCCCAATTTTTAACTTTTGGCGTATGAAGTTTACCCAATGATTTTGCAACCAACATAGCTACAAACCCATCTCCCGTAACATTTACCGTTGTTCTACACATATCTAAAGGTCTATCTATTGCAAAAATAAGTGCTAATCCAGCTTCTGGTATTCCTGCTTGCCCAAGAACAATAACCAACATAACCATTCCTGCACCAGGAACAGCTGCAGAACCAATACTTGCCAACGTAGCTGTTACAATAATACCTAACTGAACACCTAACGATAAATCCATTCCAAAAGCTTGAGCAATAAAAACAGCTGCAACGGCCTGATATAAACTTGTTCCGTCCATATTAATAGTTGCTCCAATTGGTAATACAAAACTGCTTACCTCTTCATCAACACCCAAATGCTCTGTAACTCTTTCCATAGTAACTGGTAATGTTGCAGCACTGCTACTTGTAGAAAATGCTAACAATTGCGCAGGTGAAATTCCTTTAATAAAGGTAGATGGATTTTTCTTTAAAACTACCCAAAGTATTAAATTATAAAAAGCAATCATTAAAGCCAATCCAAAAACCACTGTAATGGCGTACCAAATTAAGGCATTAAATAAATCTATACTTGGCGATTCAACTACTAAAGCTGCTAACAAAGCAAAAACTCCATAAGGAGCAGCTAACATTATTAAATCAATCATTTTAAGAATCACTTCATTAAAACCATCGAAGAATTTTTTTACTGGTTTCGATTTTTTCTCAGGTATTAATATTAAACCAATTCCAAAAAAAATGGCGAAAAATATAACCTGAAGCATATTTTTATTTTCAGATGCTGCTCCAAAAATATTATCCGGCACAATATCAACCAAGGCTTGTAATGGTCCAACTTCCATTTGCTTTGTAGCTTCTTCAGAATATTTAGCAGCATCACTACTATAATTATCCACCAATTCATGTCTTGTCTCTTCAGAAATAGAATTACCTGGCTGAATAATATTTACTAGTAAAAGACCTATTGTAACAGCAAGTACGGTAGTTATTAAATACAAACCAATAGTTCTAGTTCCCATTTTAGAAAGCTTAGAAATATCTTTTAAATCTGACACTCCTTTTATTAATGATGCTAAAATTAATGGTACTGCAATTAATTTTAATGAATTTATAAAAATAGTACCAAATGGTTTTATCCAATCTTGCACTATTTCTCTGCCATGTTCAAATTGAGTCATTAATAAACCTATTAAAACTCCCAAGGCCATACCTATTAATATTTGCCAATGTAATGCGATTTTTTTCATTGAAT
>NZ_JBFHHX010000221.1:0-3681 GCF_041596795.1 Lutibacter sp. | reverse complement strand
ATCCATTCCTTTTCTTACATCTTTTATTTCTGTTTTTGCAGACATGAATATAAAAGGAATTCGCTTTGTATTTTCATCTTCTGAAAGAATTTTTAACACATCATACCCATCTAATTCAGGCATCATAATATCACAAACCACAATATCTGGCAACATTATTTTTGCTAATTCCGCGCCTCTTTTTCCATTTGCAGCAGTTACTACTTTATAGTTTTCCAACTCTAAAATTTCTGCGGTAGTTTCTCTTAAAACAGTATCGTCTTCAATAATTAATATTGTTTTCATATGTAGCCATTTTTTATTTTTATAGGTCTATTGTAAATGGTATTTCTTTATTGGTGTTTATAGTAACAAATCTGATTCTTGGTTATTAAATTCTTCTTCAATAGTTGGTAATTTTACAATAAATGTTGTTCCTTCATCTTCCACACTTTCAAAAGAAATTGTTCCATTTAAACTTTCTAAATGACCTTTAATAATATTTAAACCAATACCTGTTCCTTGGTTTGTTAATGCGTTTTCCGCTCTAAAATAACGTTCAAAAATATGTTTTTGATCTTTTACGGGAATTCCAATACCATTATCTTTAATTTTAAACACAAAACCTGTGTCATTCGCTGTAATATTAAAATCTATAGTAGTATTTTCTGATGAATATTTTATGGCATTATTAAGTAAATTTCCTAAAACTAAATCAAGTATTTTTTCATCTTGATAAATACTTATATCATCAATATTTTTTGGGTAATTAATGTGCTGCCCGCTTTTTAACATCATGTTTGCATTGTAAACCACCTCGTTTACTACTTTGCTAAGTTTAAAATGAGAAAATTTATATTTTACCTTTCCAGAATCTAAACGTTCTACAGATAAAAAATCATTTAAAATTCCATCTAAGTACTGCACTTTATTTTTAATTGTTTGCAAATGTTTTTCTCTTTTATCTTGGGTTTCAGTATTTGTATATCGCCCTATTAAAACAGCTGAATTTAAAATTCCGCTTAACGGTGTTTTAAACTCATGCGATACTAGGGATAAAAATTTAGTTTTTAATTCGTTTAATTCTTTTTCTTTTTTTAGTGCGTTTCTTAACTCTAGCTCAGCTTTTACTCTTTTATCTATTTCACTTTTTAAATTTGCTACTGTTTTATTTAATTCATTTGTTCTTGTTGAAACTTTATTTTCTAACTGAGTATTAAGTTCTATAATTTTATCTTCTGTTTTTTTCCGTTCGGTAATATCAATAATTATTGACATAATATAGGTTTTACCTTCAATATTAAAAGGATTTAAACCAACTTCTACAGGAAAATTATCTCCATTTTTTTTAACACCAAAAAGCAATCTGTTTTTCCCCATTTGCCTTTTTGACGCTTTGCTTGCATAAAAAGAGTTAAAATGACCACCATGCGCTTGGTGGTGTTTTGTAGGAATTAAAATATTTAAATGCTGATCTACAATTTCGTTTTTATAATACCCAAACATATCTTCAGCGGCAGAATTGGTAGCAACAATAGTTTGATTTTCATCTACTACCACTACTCCTTCAGACACTGCTTCAAATAGAATATTAAAAACAAAATCGTCTTTTTGAAACAAACTAGGCAATACAATATTTTTTAGTTATTAGTAAATTCGAAAGTACAAAAAAAATGGGAGGTCTATATATGAACACCTTAATTTTTTACAAAACTAATACGTTTTCGTCATTGTATCAGAAACCACAATAATAAAATCAGCCTTTAATTTATTTTCTTTGTGTAATTTTTTAACATTTTCTTGTTCAACCACACTAACAGTAACAATTTTTAAAATTGGAGATTTTTGCTTTAAATACCAGTAAATTCCTTCAAAATCATCGGAATGATAAGAACCATTGTAATGTAAAAACAACTTATTTTTTTGCCAGTTTTTTAAAATAAAATAAGCCATTGTAGCATCTTTAATTGCTTGTGCTTTTGGTAAATTATCGCCACCATGACCGCCCATCATTGCTTTCATTTTTACATAACCTGGTAAATTGGCATCATAATTTATTGGCAAAGGTGCAATCCATGTTTTTTCTTCAACAGAAAGGGAATCTAAGGCTTCAAAACCACCTTTATAAACTAAACTAGCGTAAGATCTTGGAATATTTGTTGCTATAAATTGTAACTTATTTGCTTTTGCAAAATCAACCAAGGGTTTATAATCCGTTTTATAATTACTCCATAATCTGGCTAAAGTATCCAACCCTTTTTCATTAATTTCACCAGACAAATAGTTGTTTAGCGGCAACTGGTTATCTGCTTCAAACATTTCCGCTCCTAAGGTTAATTTTCGCAATTTATGCAAATCTTTGGTTGCCTCTAACTGTAACCAATGTACTATTGCATTGTTGTGATATTCACCAAATAAAACAACATTAGCCTTAGCCATAGATTTAACCATTTTTTTATACGAAACCTTACTTCCTTTTGCATTGTACAATTTATATGCAGGTTTATTTTGAGAGAAAAGCATTGTTGAAATTAGTACAATTGCAATAGATAGTATTAGTTTTTGCATAAATAAAAATGGATTTAATGAGGCTTGGTTTTCAACAAATTTATAACTTTGTTATTAAATAATCCAAATAAAATCTTATTATGAAACAAGCAAATTGCTTTTTACCTAAATAAGAAATTAATAAAAATCACTTAAAATGAAATACCTTCCAATAAACAATCAACTATTTATTAAAAACAGAGCAAAATTTACTGCTCAAATGAAACCAAAATCTATTGCAGTTTTTAACTCAAATGATGTTTTTACAACAGGTGCAGATAGCACATTACCATTTGAGCAAAGCAGTGATTTGTTTTATTTAAGCGGTGCCGACCAGGAAGAAAGTATTTTGTTGCTTTTTCCGGATGCCATTGAAGAAAAGCATCGTGAAATTTTATTTTTAACTGAAACCAATAAACATATTGAAATTTGGTATGGTGCAAAATATTCTAAAAAAGAAGCTACCGAAGTATCTGGAATTAAAACTATTTACTGGTTATCTGAATTTAAAAAAATATTTTTTGAATTAATGACCGAGGCCGAATCTATATACTTTAACACCAATGAGCATTATAGACAATCAGTAGAAATAGAAACGCGTGAAGACCGATTTATAAAACAATGTAAAAACGATTTCCCAGCACATAAATGGGAAAAAAGCAATCAAATTTTACAAGCTATTAGAGGTGTAAAAGAACAAGAAGAAATTGACATTATGCAAACTGCTTGTGAAATTACAAATAAAGGTTTTAGAAGAATATTGCCTTTTGTAAAACCTGGCGTAATGGAGTATGAAATTGAAGCAGAATTTATGCATGAATTTTTAAGAAACCGATCAAAAGGTTTTGCATACACACCAATTATTGCATCGGGTTACAGCGCCTGCGTTTTACATTATATAGAAAACAATAAAGAATGTAAAGATGGCGATATGTTGCTATTAGATGTTGGCGCAGAATATGCAAATTACTCTAGTGATATGACCAGAACAATTCCTGTAAACGGTAAATTTAGCGATAGACAAAAAGCTATTTACAATGCCGTTTTAAGAGTTAAAAATGAAGCTACAAAAATGTTGGTTCCGGGAACTTTTTGGGCAGAATATCAAAAAGAAGTTGGAAAAATTATGACTTCGGAACTATTAGGTTTAGGATT
>NZ_JBFHHX010000220.1:0-3744 GCF_041596795.1 Lutibacter sp. | reverse complement strand
TTTATCATCAAATAAAGTAACCAAAGCACCTGGAAGTAAATCTAAACTAGTTTTATTTTGAACAAAACCTTCAATAAAGTATTGTTTAGTTTGTGTAAAACTATAAATATCATCATCTCCCATTCCGCCTTTTCTGTTAGATGCAAAATAACCAGTTTCATTTTCTTCATCAATTATAAAAGCAAAATCATCGGCAGAACTGTTAATTACGTTACTTAAATTAATAGGTTCAGAATATTTATCTCCGTTTATTTCACTTTTAAAAATATCCAAACCGCCTAAACCAATGTGACCATCTGACGCAAAATAAAGTATGTTTTTAGAACTTACATATGGAAACTGTTCGCGCTGTGGAGTGTTAACTGTACTGCCTAAATTTTTTGGAGTAGTGTAGGTTCCATCGGCATTAATATCAACTACATAAATATCAAAAGAACCCAAACTTCCTGGCATATCTGATGCAAAATATAATTTTTTATCATCGGCACTTAATGCAGGATGTTCAGTTGAATAATTATTACTGTTAAAAGGTAATTCTGTAATATTTGTCCAAATGTTATTAATTAGTTGTGCTTTGTAAATTTTAAGATGCGTTATTTTATTTTCATCTTTTCCTTTTTTACCATCAATAAAATTATTTCGAGTAAAATACATTGTTTTTCCATCGGCTGTAAAAACTGCATTTGATTCGTGCATTTTTGTATTGATAGACTCAGAAAAAGCTGTTATGTTTGAAATGTTGTTTTCCGAATTTACATCTGCCTGAAACAAATCTAAATATGGTTGATTGTTCCAATCATAATTTGGTCCATTGTTTCTTGTGGATGCGAATACTATTTTGTTTCCAAAAGTTGCTACACCAAAATCTGAACCTGTTGAGTTGATAGAAAGTGGTTGAACAATATATGGTCTTTTAATATTCTTATTTAAGGCTTCAAAATATTGTAAAGTAGAATTACTGCTTTCGCTAGCAATATTTTTTTTCTCGTTATATGTTTTTAACCATTTATCGGCTTCATCAAACTTATTAATTCCTTTTAAAGCTTGTGAATATCTGTAAAAATATATTGGATCAATCTTGTTTTCATACATTTTTATAGTAATGCCATACCATTTTGCTGCTTCCTGCATTTTATTGTTAAAAAAGTAGCAGTCGCCTAATTTTTCATTTATTTCTTGCGTTTTAAATTCTTCAGCTAAATACAATTCAGCAGCATCAACATACGCTCTTTTTTCAAATAAATTATTTGCTCGCCTTAAATTTTGCGCTACTATAAGTTGCGTTGAAAATATAAGTATTATAAGGGATATAAGTATTTTTTTCATTTGTAAGGACGTTTTTATTAAAAGAATCTAGGTGATTTGTTATACCCTCTATTTAGGTTAAATAAATCGTAATCATACAATACAAAAACTTCGTGAGATCCTGAACTAAAAGGACCAAGGTTCCCAATAGTATGATCGTATGCATAACCAATGCGAAGTTCTGATGTTGCTCTAACATTAAACATTCCGCTAAAGGAATCGTTAATTCTATAGCCTAAACCAAATTCAAATTTATCATCGTATAATACATTTGCTGTTAAATCTAAAGACATTGGAGAGCCTTTTACCATTTTGGTCATAAATGCAGGTTTTACTTTAAAAAGTTCGTTAACTTCATATACATATCCACCGGTTAAAAATACGTGCATTTGTTCTGTGCCTTGATATCTTCCGTTATCTCTATCTAAATGTTTGGCATTTAAAATGTTTGGAACAGATAGCCCTACATAATAATTGTCTTTATTATAAAAAGCTCCTAATCCCATGTTAAAATAGGATCGGTTAATGTTTTCGGCAAAATCTGGATCGGTAAATACATCTCCAGACTCTAATGTAAATCCGTTAAAATTAACATCAAAAAAGGTTACTCCAGCTTTTAAACCAAGCGATAAATTTCCGTTTTCTTCTAAATCTAATTTATAGGCAAAATCGGCATATAAATTATTTTCTTTAACAACATCACCAATGTTATCGTTAACTAAAGAAAAACCTACTTCAATTTTTTCGTCTATTGGAGTATGTGCAAATATATTTGATGATTTTGGCGCACCATCTACACCAACCCATTGCGTTCTGTGCAATGCGCCAAAGTTTACGATACCTAAATTTCCTGTTGTATATGCGGGATTAATAACACTCATATTGTACATGTACTGTGTGTATTGTGCATCTTGTTGTGCACAAACTATGGTAGTTGTAATAAGTGTTAAAAATGATATTAGTAATTTTTTCATACTTTTTTATATTGGATGTTTCTTTTTCTTTTTTTTAGCGACTTAAATATAACTTACGTTGTATAGGTTTTCTATCATTTTTATTGAAGTAAATTATGAAGTAATAAACTCCTGCAGGAACTAATTCTCCGTCTCCTTTTAATCTACCATTCCAATCAGGTTTAGCAGCATTAGCGGTGTACACTAAATTTCCCCAACGATTGTAGAATTCAACTTTAAAATTAGGGTATAAATCTCTTAAATTTCCTAATTTAAATGTATCGTTTATACCGTTTCCTGTTGGAGAAAAACCATCGTAAATCTCTACATCATAAGCATCACAAGATTCTAAAGAGACTGTTACCTCTAAAGGATTTAAACTTGTACAACTATCAGCATCTGTTTCTATAGCGTAATAGGTTTCTCCTTCAACTAATAAATCAGATAAATTAAGTACCGAACCATTAGGATAAGCATTGTACCAAGTAATTGTTCCTCCGTTTAACGCAGTTACATTTGCATTTAAATCTGAGAGTGTTGGTTTGTCAATTTTACAAAATTCGTTTCCTAAAGATATAATTATTGGAGCTTTAGGATCTGTTAAAGTAACAGAAACAACTACTCTAGATGAACTTAAACATCCTGTTGTTGTATTTGTTTGAGCTGCCCAATAGCTTTTTCCATCAACCAATAAATCTGATGATAATAGTGGAGTTGTAGAAGTTTGAGAGTCAAACCAAACAATTCCATTTCCTGAAACATCTAAACTGCTAATTGTTGGTTTACTAGAAGCACAAAATGTTTGAGAAACATTGGTAATTGTTGCTGGTAAAATATCATTAATTATTACAGTAACACTTAATCTTGAAATACTTTCACAACCTGTAGTGGCATCTGTTGAAGCCGCCCAATAAATTCCATCTGTTAAAATTTCTGTTGAATTTAAAGGTGTTGTAGAAGTTTCACTAGAGTACCATTTAATAGTTGATCCAGTTGCTTGTAAATTGGCAACAGTAGGATTGTTAGCTAAACAAAAACTTTGAGTTGTTTGTGTAGTTGTTGGCACAACAGGATTAATAATATTTACATTAATTAATAATCTTGTAGCGCTTTCGCAACCATTTGCTCCTGTTTGTGAAGCCCAGTAATCACCACTAATTAATACATCTGTAGTATTTAAAGGTGTTGTAGAAGTTTCAGTATCATACCAAATAATTGAAGTTCCACTAACTGATAAGTCAGCAATTGTAGGCGTATTTGGTAAAAAATCTTTAATACAAAACGATTGATTTGCAGCTGTAGTTGTTGGCGGTGTAGTTTTGTTAATTGTAACATTTACCACAGTTCTTGAAGCGCTTTCGCAACCAGAAGCATCAGTTTGTGATGCCCAATAATCGCCATCTGCTAATAAATCAGTTCCGTTTAAAGGCGTTGTAGAAGTTTCTGTATCGTACCATAAAACACTAGTTCCTGTAACATCAAGTTC
>NZ_JBFHHX010000219.1:0-3757 GCF_041596795.1 Lutibacter sp. | reverse complement strand
TCTAACAGAAAAGGCGGAATGGGAGATGATGATATTTATAGTTTTACACAAACTAAACAATACTTTATTGAAGGTTTTGTTCAAAATAAAACTAGTTTAGATTTACTTCCAGGTGCTTTGGTTACTTTATTTGATGATAAAAACAATGTAATAAACGAAATAACTGTTGGCCAAGATGCTGCATATTCTTTTGAAATTGAACCAAATAAAAACTATAAAATTAAAGGATATCGCAAATTATTTAATCCTTATGAAGTTCCATTTTCAACAGATAAAAAAGGAAATATTGATAAAGATATTAAACTATTATTAGAATCTTACGAGGAAGTTGAAAAAGACATTGTAGTTGATAATGGCAAAACTCAAATTAAAATAAATCCAATTTATTTCTATTTCAACAAATGGAATATCAGAAAAGATGCAGCTTTAGAACTAAACAATATTGTTGCAATTATGAAAAAATATCCTGAAATGATTATTGAAATTGGAGCGCATACAGATGCCCGAGGAAAAGAATCTTATAACTTGGATTTATCTCATAAAAGAGCAAATTCTGTTCGTGAATATTTGGTGAGCCAAGGAATTCCAAATAACAATGTAAAATCTGTTGGTTATGGAGAAACCCAACCTTTAAACCATTGTACAAAACCAAAAATGTGTAAAAAAGAAGAATACGATATTAACAGAAGATGTGAATTTGTTATTCTAAACTAAAACAAAAATTACAAAATTTAAAAAACCTCTAAAAAAAATATTTTTTAGAGGTTTTTTATTTCAAATAAAATCAATTTAATATTTAAGCACTTAGGCATCAAATTTGTTAACTTTAAATAAAATTATAAAGTATGAAAAAAATTGCCATTGTATTTTTAGTCTTTTTATTATCCACTGTTTCCAATGCTCAAAATTTTCATGAACTTTGGAATGAAGTTCAAAAATTTGAATTAGACAATTTACCAAAATCTGCTTTAAAAGTTGTTGAAACTATTTCTATAAAAGCAAAAAAAGAGAACAATAATTCGGAATATATTAAAGCGCTCATTTATAAATCTAAATTTGCTTTAATACTTGAAGAAGAAGCACAACTTACTATAATCAATAATTTAAATAAGGAGATTTTAGAAAGTTCATTTCCAACAAAAAATATTTTAGAAAGTATACTTGCAGATTTATACTTGCAATACTTTCAACAAAATAGATGGAAATTTTATAACAGAACAACAACTGAAGAAAAAGTAGATAGTACAGATTTTAGAACTTGGGATTTACAAACCATTTTTAAAGAAATTCAAACACATTACAACAATTCTTTAAACAATAGTTTAGAAGCACAATTAACACCATTAAATAAGTTTAACAATCTTTTAAATACCGAAGAAAACTCTAAAACTTATAGACCAACTCTATATGATTTTTTAGCACATAGAGCCATCGATTTTTTTAATAACGAAGAGCAAAATTTAACAAGACCTGCCTATAAATTTGAAATTGACAATCAAACACTGTTAAAAAACAATATTGAATTTACATCGGAAATTATAACCTCCAAAGACAGTATTTCTAACCATTTACAGGCCTTAAAAATTTATAAAAACCTAACCTTATTTCATTTAAAAGACACTGATCCAACTGCCTTAATAACAGTAACTATTGAACGCTTAAATTTTGTTAAAAACAATGCTATTTTTACAGATAAAGACGAATTATATTTTAAAACACTTCAACAATTAAAAGAACAATTTAAAAACAACGAAGCATCTACAGAAATAGATTATGAAATTGCGAAATTTTTAAATGAACAAGCTAATTTATACATTCCGTTAACCGCTACAGAAAACCAGTTTAAACGTGCAGAAGCACTAAATATTTGTAAAAATGCTATTACTAGTTTTCCAACTTCAAACGGTGCAAAAAAATGTGAAATCTTAAAAAATGATATTCTATTAGAAAGAATTGAAATTACATCAGAAAAAAATGTACCAATAAATACAAATGCTCGCTTATTAATTTCATATAAAAATATTGAAAACGTTTATTTTACAGCCTATCAAATAAGTAATAATGAGCAAACAAATTTCAATAAAATTTATAACGATTCTATAAAAGTTGGCTTTATAAAAAAATTAAAACCATATAAAAACTGGGAAAAAACATTGCAAAACCAGTATGATTATCAACAACATACAACCGAAGTTTTACTACCAAATTTGGATCAAGGCAATTATTTAATAACAGCCACTATTAAAAACGAAACTATTTCAACAGGCAATACATTTGCACACAACTTTATACAAATAACCAATTTAGTGCTTATTGAAAACCATCAAGGCACCAATTACAATTACCAAGTTGTAAACAGAAACACAGGTAAACCAATTGAAAATGCAAAAGTTAATTTAAAAAATTACAATACCGGAAAGTATAACAAACAAATTAATAAAAACTTTATAACTGATAGCAACGGAGTGTTTGTTTACCAACCTAATAATTATCACAGAAATATAATTGCAACTGTTACAACACCTAATGATAAAGCTATTTTTGGCGATTATAATATGTATCAAAAAAGAAATAGCAACACAAATAAGGACGATAAAATAACTATAAAACCCTTTATTTTTACAGATAGAAGTATTTATAGACCCGGACAAACAGTTTATTTTAAAAGTATATTACTTAAAAAACAAGATGAAAAAACCGAAGTTTTAACTAACGAATTTGTTGAAGTTACACTAAACAATCCAAACGGAGAATTGGTAAAAAAATTAAACTTAAAATTAAATGAATTTGGAACTGTTTCTGGTGAATTTATAGTACCTAACACAGGTTTAACAGGAGAATACACCATTTCAACTAACAAAGACACACAAAATAATAGTGCTGTTTATACTTCTAAAAACACCACCTTTTTTACTGGTTACACAAAAATTTCAGTTGAAGAATATAAACGTCCTAAATTTGAAACAACATTTAAACCCGTTACTGAAACCTACAAACTAAACGATAGTGTTGCTGTTAACGGTGAAGCTATTGCTTTTGCCGGAAGCAAAATAAGCAACGCAAAAGTTGTGTACCGAGTAAAAAGAACCGCTAATTTTCCTCGTTGGTATAGTTGGAGAATGCCAAATTATTACCAATCAGAAGCATTAGAAATTACTAATGGCGAAACTTTTACTGATAACGATGGTAACTATAAAATAACCTTTAAAGCCCTACCCGATTTAAAAGTTTCAAAAGAAAGTTTACCAACATTTAAATACACTATTTCAGCAGATGTAACCGATATAAACGGTGAAACCAGAAGCACTGAAACTATTGTAAAAGTTGGTTATCATGCATTGGAAGCATCTGTTTCAATTCCTTCAAAAGTTGATAAAAACAGTAAAGAGAATTTACTAACTATTACAACCAATAATTTAAATAATGAATTTGTTCCAACTAAAGGAACTATCAAAATTTACAAATTAAAAGCACCTAAAAATCCGTTGCGAGACAGACCTTGGGAAGCACCAGATTACAATGGTTTTACTAGAGATGACTTTGAAAAATTATTCCCTCACGATCCGTATTCAAGTGAAGAAAATGATGTGAACAATTGGGAGCTAGCCAATTTAGTTTTTGAAAAAGAATTTAATACTGAAACATCTAAAAAAATTGAATTAGGAAATATAAAAAAATGGTTGTCAGGAAATTATAAAATAATTTTAGAATGTAAAGATAAATTTAATCAAGCTGTAAAAGACGAACAAACTTTTGA
>NZ_JBFHHX010000218.1:0-3821 GCF_041596795.1 Lutibacter sp. | reverse complement strand
TTAGATGATGCAGCGCACGCCATTGCTGTTATTGAAAAATTTGCTTCACAAAAAGCAATGAGTTGTTTAAAAAAATTAACCGATGAAACAGAACATTCTGTAAAAATTGAAGCCATTGAAGCCTTAAAAAGATTAAAATGGAAATACCCAAATCTTCAAATAAAAGATCGTTTTATTATTGATAAAATTTTGGATGAATGTCATTTATACCAAAACACACTTTCAGTAATTCATTCTCAAATTGTAATTCAATATAAAAAGAAAGATATTTCAAAAGAAAACACAGAAATTATTGAAGCTAGAAATGGTTTAATGCAATTATTAGAACAACGCTTAGATAGACAATTACAACGTATTTTTCGTTTTTTAGGTATTAAATATCCTCCAAATGATGTAGAGCCTATTTTAAATATTATTTTAACAGGTAAAGAAGAGCAACGTATACACGCTATTGAATTTTTAGATAATATTTTAGACAATCAGCTTAAAAAAGAACTAATACCAATTGCCGAATCTGTGTTAGTCGAAGCCATTTCTGAAGATAAAATAAAAAAACTAAATCTAAAAATATTAAGCGAAGCAGAGTGCTACAGAACATTATTACAACGCAAAGACATCAAATTAAAACAAGCTGTATTGTATTTAATAGAAAAAACCAACGACCCAAAATACGTGCCAATAGTTGAATTAGTTTTAAATGACACCAATGAAAAAATTAGAAATAAAGCTAAAGAAATTTTGAATTATCATTTTAAAAACTAATTATAAATTGGTAAAATTCCACAACACAAAAAAACAAAAACCCTACAAACATAATGTTTATAGGGTTTTGTCGCTTTTTGATTGATTTCTCGCAGAGAGGAAGGAACTAAAACCTATTCTGAAACCCCTTAAAAATAAAGGGCTAACGGAGTAATTAAATTTAACTGACACCGAATTTGCCCCTTTTTATTTAATTCGAAATGTATTCATTTATGATATCATTACAAATTAAAGAATTTCAACTGATGAGGATTTCGTTCTATTTTCTATTCTAATCTTTCATAAATATTTCTTTATATCGTTTTTCAATATTTAAAATTTCATTCGCTGTTAATTCAGAAAATTCATTTTTTTGAGCTCTTTTCGATAGTAACCCCTGATTTTGTTCTAAAAAACGAATCAGTAATGCCACTGTATTATCTGGCATTTCAAAAGTGTTCTCTAAAAAATGTTTCATTTCATCAAATTTGTGCAGATAATTAACCTCTTCGGGTATTATATTTTTAATGGTGTCATTAACACAATCATATAGAAACTCAGCCTGTGGTGTAGCGTCAAAATACTTATAAAAATCAATTGTATTATTTAAAACCTCCACATTATTATTCTTGGTTTTTTCCCAGTTGATAAAATCTAATAAAGGATGTGAATATGATTCTAATACTACTCTATAATCATTAATTTGATTTAAAATGGAAGCTGAAACTGGAAAAATTACACCCTGCTGTGCGAAATTCATTTTAGCTAAAATGTGGTGTATTAAATAACGGTGTATTCTTCCGTTACCATCTACAAAAGGATGAATAAATACAAAACCAAAAGCGACTTTTGCCGCCACTAAAACGGCATCAAAACTTGACATTTCCATTCTTTGGAAACTTTGCAGAAGTCCCTCTATTAATTCCTCTACATCTTGCCACTTAGCCGAAATATGTTCTGGTATTGGGTCTCCAGTTATTCTATCATGTTCCCCAACAAAACCACCTTCTTTTCTATAACCCATTTTAACAAATCTGGTATTTTCAATAACCATTTGTTGTAAGCGCAATAACTCTTCTTTGTTTAAATTTTTGGCTCCTGCCTGCCCTATCGCTTTCCCCCAAAGTTGGGCTCTCTTATTCGAGGGATTTTCACCTTCTATTGTAAAAGAGGCTTTAGAATCTTTTAATAATAAAAACGCTGAAGCACGTTGTAACACGTCTTTTCTAATATCTTTTAAAAAATCATTCTTTTTTGTAGAAATATTTGATTTAATATAATGCTCTAATTTTTCTGTTTTGTAAATAAGTGGACAAAAATCAGCTGTTCCAGGTAAATTATTTACAATACGTTGACGTGCAACATTTGATCCTTCAATACTGTATTGTAATTTATCATCAATTAAAGCTACAAAATTCCCCGATTTTAAATCTTGAATGTTTAGTTGTTTTTTAAATAACCATTCATACAAAAACCAAATTTTACGACTGTATTGCCCTAATGGTTCAAATTGCACCAATTCTTCAATCTCATTTATTGATAATTTTTCGAAAAGCTTTTTAAAAAACAATAAATTTATGCCTTCATATCGCAAAGCAAATATCAGTTGTTTGTATAGTGATTCAGCAGGTTGATGACGCGAAGTAAACACTTGCCATTCAGATGTTTTATACTGACGGTTTTTGGTACTTATCAAGGCCAATTTAAATGGTAGTGGCATTTCTAATGCAAACACTTCAATTAATGCTCCATAACCTACCAACAAACCTTTTTCAGGAGCTGTTCTACCGTGAAAAACGATTATATCTTGTGAATAACACTTTTTTTCCATTTGTTTTTGTGAAAAATACTTAAATCAAATGTACGTGAAAAACAATTACAAACAATGAAAAACACTTATAATAACATACTAATTGTGAAAAATACTTTTAATAGATCCTAATACTATGATACTTTTTGTAAATATTCAGTTACAATTTCAATGTTGATTCCGCTGTATTCTGCAAATTCTTCTGAAGTTACAAACTGATGTGATTCCTTCCCAAAATGCACTTTTATTTCATTGAGTAGTTTTCTTCCATAGCGTTCACTTCTGCCAGTGATACACTGAATGTCTTTTGGGTATATGCAAGCTCTAATTATTTTCATTTCATACACTATCCATACTTTATCCTACCGGTATCTATACTTTATCTGTGTTTAATTCGGAACAAAAAGTTTGTTTCGGAATGGATGGTTGTTGGTTTTTTAATTTTTACTTAAAGATAGGTTCATTTGTTGAGAATTAAAAATTTAAGTAATTATGGCTAGACAAAATGGTATTATTAAATTAAAAGGTACTATCGGAGGTATTACCTTTTATAAAACTTCTGATGGAGATCTTGCGCGTGAAAAAGGCGGTGTGGATGCTTCCAGAATTGCAAACGATCCTGCGTTTCAAAGAACGCGCGAAAATGGTTCTGAATTTGGAGCTGCAGGGAAAGGTGGAAAAATTGTAAGAAATGCTATTCGTATTCTTTTGCAAAACGCAAAAGATAAAAGAGTGGTCAGCAGATTGACAACCGACCTTTTAAAAGTGGTAAAAACAGACAGTGTAAATGATCGTGGTTCAAGAACTATTCAAGATGGGAATATGAGTTTAATTCAGGGGTTTGAATTTAACACCAACGGTAAATTAGGTTCTACCTTGTTTACTCCATCATTAAATGCTTTTGACCGTGTTTCTGGTGAAGCAACGGTAAGTATTGCTGCATTTGTGCCAACAGTGAGAATTGCAGCTCCAAATGGAACAACGCATTTTAAAGTGGTTACTGGTGTTGCTGAATTAGATTTTGATGCAGAAACCTCCACTTTTGAAAACGATGAAACTTCCATTTTACCGTATGATAGTGCAACTAATGCTGCTATTGATTTGAGTGCAACTATTACTGCAAATTCTGCCCTTCCTGTTATTCAGATTTTGGGAATTGAATTTTATCAAGAGGTAAATGGCGCTATGTATCCGTTGAAAAATGGATCCTACAATGCATTGTCAATTGTAAAAGTTGATACGGTATAGTGGAACTTGTTTTACATAGAAC
>NZ_JBFHHX010000217.1:0-3871 GCF_041596795.1 Lutibacter sp. | reverse complement strand
CAAAGAAATTTATGAAATTACCATTCATATTCATCCTGATTTATTTAATGAAAAAACTTTAGAAAGAAGGATTTTTAAACCTATAAAGGATATGTTTAATAGAGGGAAACATGGTATTTTGTTTTCTAAAGATACAACTATTAAAGTAATGCCTCGATTAATGGCACTTACTAGAATCTCTGGAATTGAATATTATTTAGAGTTTATTTCTCTTTTAAATGATTTGGCAAAATCTGAAAATCAAAGGTTGTTGTCTAATTCTACAGCGGTGAAAGAAGATTTTGAAAACAGTGATAAAATTAAAAAGGTGTACAATTATATTCAGGAAAATTTCACCAAGCAAATAACTTTAGACGAAATTTCATCATTAGTAAATATGAGTGCGGTTTCTTTTAATAGATTTATTAAGAGCAGAACTGGAAAAACATTTATTACGTATGTAAATGATACTCGAATTAGTTTTGCAACACGATGGTTGTTAGAAACGGATTTAAGTATTGGTGAAATTGCTTTTAAATGTGGATTTAACAATATTGCCAATTTTAACAGATTGTTTAAAAAATCTAAAAAATGTACGCCAAAGGAATTTAAGGAAGAATTTGTTGGTGTAAAAAAAGTATTATAAAATGTTGTTTTTTATATAATTATATAGGTAAAAAAGCTCCTACTAATTAGTAGAAGCTTAAATAAAACAAATTTAATTACAAATTAATAAATTACTATCCCATTATTATTTTAATGGTGTGCTCTTTATTTTTTTCTAGAATAGGAATAATGTTGGTATTTATTTCTTTTCCGTTTACAAGTATGCTTTTAACACCTTTACTTACTTTGGTTGGGTTTTCAACGTTAATAATGTACGTTGCGCCTCTAAATTTACGTGTCATTTTAAAACCGTTCCAGTTTTTTGGAATACAAGGATCTATTAAAAGTCCGTTATAGGCTGGTTTTACACCTAAGATATATTGAGTGATAGCATAAAAATTCCAAGAAGCCGTACCAGATAACCAAGAGTTTTTAGCTTCTCCAGGTTTAAAAGCCTCTTTGCCGGCAATCATTTGGCAATATACATACGGTTCTACTTTATGTAGTTCAGATATTTCTTCTAAATAGCTAGGCGCAATTTTAGAATAATATTCAAAAGCTTTATCTCCTCTTCCAATTTTAGTTTCGGCAATCATAATCCAAGGATTATTATGACAAAATATGCCTCCATTTTCTTTATAACCTGCAGGATAGGTTGATATTTCTCCGTATTCGATATAGTATTTAGAAAAAGCTGGACTGTTTAATACAATTCCATATTCACAATTTAAATGTTCGTCTACGGCATTTAAAGATTTTTCTACAAGGCCATCTTCAATACCAATTTCTGCCATACTGCACCAGCCTTGAGATTCTATAAATATTTTTCCTTCTTCATTTTCATTAGAACCTACTTTTTTTCCAAAATAATCGTAAGCACGTAAAAACCAATCACCATCCCAGCCATGTTTTTTAACAGCTTCAATCATGTTGTTTACATGAATTTGAGCAGCAGCAGCTTCATCTGTTTTTCCAATTTGGTTACATAAATCTATATATTCCTTTCCGTAAACAACAAAAAGTCCTGCAATCATTAAGGATTCTGCGTGTCCGTCTTTTTTGTTTCCTGTGGTTTGAAACGATTCGTTAGGGTCTTTGGAAAAACAGTTTAAGTTTAAACAATCATTCCAATCGGCTCTTCCAATTAAAGGTAATTTATGTGGTCCTAAATTATTTACTACGTGATAAAAAGAGGCTTTTAAATGATCAAAATGGGGTTTTGCTCTTGAGGCATCATTATCAAAAGGAACCAATTCATCTAAAATAGAAAAATCGCCAGTTTCTTTAATATATTCAGTTGTTGAAAGTATTAGCCATAATGGATCGTCATTAAAATTACCTCCAATAGCGGCATTTCCTTTTTTGGTTAAAGGTTGGTATTGATGGTAACATGAACCATCTTCAAATTGGGTTGATGCAATGTCAATAATTCTTTCACGTGCTCTTTCGGGAATTTGATGTACAAACCCAATTAAATCTTGATTGGAATCTCTAAAGCCCATTCCGCGTCCAATACCTGATTCAAAAAAGGATGCAGAGCGAGACATGTTAAAGGTTACCATACATTGGTATTGGTTCCAAATATTTACCATTCTATCCAATCTTTCATCTTCAGATTGAATGGATATTTTCCCTAATAAATTATCCCAATAAACCTTTAAATCATTATATGCTTTTTGAACTTTTTCAACGGTATTAAATTTAGCAATCATTTCCTTTGCAGGCTTTTTATTGATTACAGATTTGCTTTCCCATTTATTATTTTCATCAACTTCCACATAGCCCAACATAAAAATAAAATCTTTTTCCTCGTTAGGTTTTAATTCAATTTCAATGTAATGTGAAGCCATTGGAGACCATCCGTGAGCAACAGTGTTTTTAGATTTGCCCTGGGCAACAACCTCAGGATCTTCAAAACCGTTATAAAGTCCAATAAAAGATTCTCTATCGGTATCAAAACCATTAATTGCTTCATTTACTGAATAAAATGCATAATGATTTCTTCGTTCTTTAAACTCTGTTTTATGATAAATTACAGAATCTTCTATTTCCACTTCTCCTGTACTAAAGTTTCTTTGAAAGTTGGTCATATCATCTTCAGCATTCCAAAGAGCCCATTCAATAAAAGAAAATAATTGTATTTTTTTTACTGCTGAAGTGGTATTTTTCAAACTTACTTTTTGAATTTCACCCCAAAAACCTAAAGGAATAAATTGCAATACTTCTGAAGAGATACCATTTTTAGAACTTTTAAATTTGGTATAGCTCATTCCATGTCTACACTCATAACTATCTAAAGCTGTTTTAACTGGTTTCCATCCAGGAGACCAAGTGGTATCGCCATCTTTAATATAAAAGTATTTTCCACCATTATCAACAGGAACGTTGTTATATCTATAGCGTGTTAAACGTCTAAATTTTGCATCTTTATAAAAGGTATAGCCACCACCTGTGTTTGAGGTTAGCGAGAAAAAATCTTCGTTACCAAGATAATTTATCCAAGGGTATGGAGTTTTAGGATTGGTAATTACATATTCTCTAGTTGCATCGTCAAAATGACCGTATTTCATTTTTGAAATATTTTTAATAATCTATTAGTAATTGTCAATATCAATTTGATAAAATGTAAATTGATTTTTCAAAATTAGGTATCTTATAAAGTATTAGTTGATACTTTTTTGTCTAATGATTAAATTATTTTATATGTTTTTTACTTTTTAATAGCTCAACCTTTTTAATTCTAGAGAAATAATGCAGTGGGAAATTAGTTTATACTTAAGCTAAAATTAAAATTGAATAATACCTAAACTATTGTAAAAAGTTAAAAAGCATCAATTTTTTACCAATTGAAAATTCAATATCATAAAACTATAAAACACATATGTTTTTTCTTATTTATAAAAAAAAACGTATATAAAATTGTCAAAATTCCAAAATAGATAAAATATGAGCCAAATTGAAAATTTTTTTTCATATTAAAATTTTAAGTTTGTTGTATAAATATTGCAATTTTATTAAAAGACATGTTGATATTTTTAAAAATTTATTTGATATAGCTTATTTAACAAAACGTATTACGGGCTATTTTAAAAAATAATTTTTTATACTATTTAATATGTCAAGAATTTGAAGAGTTAAAAATTAGCTCTAGTTAACCCAAAAAATATATAATTTAAGAATTATGAAAAAATTAATAAACAAAATAGAAGATGTTATTACTGAGCAAATGCAAGGAATGGCAGCAGCACACCCAGAACTAAAAATAAGTTTAGACCCAAAGTATATT
>NZ_JBFHHX010000216.1:0-3901 GCF_041596795.1 Lutibacter sp. | reverse complement strand
TTTAATAAAATACAGGCTTCCATAATTACAACATCATCAATTAATTGCGAAGCTGTTTTACCAGCAACTTCTTTTAATACTTTTGATAAATGCCCCGGTGTTACGCATAAAATATCGGCATAAAAATTAACAGTTCGTTCGCTTTTAAAGTTATCTTCAAGTATTCTAAAAAAACGGAGTGTTAATTCTTCTTGTCTGGAAAAAGATTGTTCTGAAGTGTTTATTTGATTTTTATAGATAGATGCCAATTCATACATTAAAAGATTAAAACCGTGCAAGATTATTTCATTTTTAAATAAAAGTTTATCATTTAATTTTGATTTTATTAAATGTGAAATATTTTTTACAACAGCCAATTCCTGATTGTCTAAAATTAATTTAGAAATGTTTTTGGTCATTAAAAAATTAAGAGCATCAAGGTCTGTTTTATTAAAAGCATTCTTCAGCAAAAAATCTAATGTAAAACTAATAGCAATAATTTCTAGCTCCGAGCTAATTTCTAAAACTTGAACAACAGAATTGGGTACAACTACTATTGCCTCGTTTTTTTTTACTGAATATTTAAGTAGGTTTTGTTGAAAGTTTAGTTCACCATTAATAATAAACATAAATGTAAAATTATCTGATCTAAACGGGTAAGAAATTGGAATTTCTTTAAATTTATTTTTTGAAATATGAATATGCAAACCATCGTATTGTGGGTTTTCTCCCATAATTTCAATAAGATCACTAATTGTATGTTTTTTAATAGGTTCGGTTTTCACTTTAAAATTGGAAAATTAAACTTCAAATATAAGATATATTTTGCGCATAAAAAGGAAAGAGTAGGTAGCATAAATTGATGTGTTGTTAATTTACGCGTGTTAACTTTAATGGGCTAGTTATTTTTGTGAAGTTATTTATGTTATAATTTAAAGGTACTAAACTTTAACAATTACTAATCATTGGGAAATTAGCAATAAAAACCAAGTTAGTTTCTTTGTAGCTTTAACCAACACTTTAACCACACTTCTAAAATATTTCATAGATTAAACAGGAGATTTTGTTGATACAATCCTCTTAAAAGTAGATTTCATTTTAGATTATCTTTTATTTTAACTACTTATGTGTCATTAAATCTCAAAATTAGATAGATGAAACAATTGTTTATTAAAAATATAACCTTTTTGATGTACATATTCTGTATTTCATGGTTTAGTAGTTGTACTTCTCCCAAAAATGAGGTAGAAAGCAACTATATATTAACAAAAACAAGACAAACCAATTCTTTTGATACTGAAGGAAATATCATTACAAATTTAAAAAGTGGTGATACTTTTTATGGCCAAGATGCAGATTATAATAAAGGAGTAGAAATGTCTTTTACAGATAATAAAGATGCTACAATTACAGATAATGTTACGGGATTAATGTGGGGGCAAAATCAATCTGAAAAAGGAATGACCTGGGAAGAAGCCAAAAAATATTGTGAAGAACTTACACTTGCAGGCTATAACGACTGGCGTTTACCGTCTTTAAAAGAATTGTGGTCTATACGCGATTTTTCAACAGGTTGGCCTTATGTAGATGCCACTTATTTTAAATTTACTGGAGAAGGAAAACAGGGTAGTGAACAACACACATGGTCTAGCAATGCCTATACAGTTAACACGGAATTTGCAGTAAAAAATACTGCTTTTGCAACAAATGATTGGACAGGACACATAAAATGTTTTGATGGTGCAAGATATGTTAGACCTGTTAGAGGAGCTATTTACGGAGAGAATGACTTTCAAAACAATGGTAATAATACGGTTACGGATAATGCTACAGGTTTAATGTGGGCTAAAAATGATGCTACAGTGCATTTAAGTTGGGAAGAAGCATTAAAATATGCAGATACTTGTACTTTGGGAGGTTATGATGATTGGAGAGTTCCTAATGTAAAAGAATTGCAAAGTATTGTAGATTACTCTGGTGTTTTTCCTGCTATTGATACATCATATTTTAATATCACAAGTTTCAATCATTCTGATGGTGTTTTAGATTATCCTTTTTATTGGACAAGTACATCTGCAATTTTTGGACAAGACAACCCGGCATATACAAATGCGTGGTATGTTGCATTTGGATATGGAGTAGGACAAAGTGGTAACGATTTGCACGGAGCAGGAAGTGTTCGTTTTCTTCCAAAAAAAGAAAATGCAGCACAAGAAGAAGAAGGTAAAAATAATGCTGGGCAAAAAAGAAAAGAAGAAGGAAATAGCCAAAGCCCAACTAAAAGTAATACAGATTCCGATAAAACGCGTCCACAAGGTCCACCATCAGATGGAACTCCTCCGCAAGGTCCACCACCTGAAGGCAAACGTCCGCAAGGTCCACCACCAAACGGTTCAGATTCCGATGAAACACGCCCGCAAGGTCCTCCACCAAACGGTTCAGATTCTGATGAAATGCGTCCGCAAGGTCCACCTCCAAATGGTTCAAATTCTGATGAAAAGCGTCCACAAGGACAACAAAAAAAGAAACAAAATTCAGCTGAAGTAAAAGAAGCGCAAATTAAAAGCGATTCTACACAAGTAAAAGGAACGTATGAAATGCATACAGTTCGTTTAGTTAGAGATAATAATTAAGGTGAAATTTAAATAAAATAGTTCACCTTAATAAAAAAAATTGTTGCTCGAATTTCCAAATTATCCTCAAGAGCACAATAGGAGTAAACTAAAATCTCCCCCAAAAGCACCTGTTTATGATTGTTAAAACTTTCGTAGGCAGGTGTAATGCGTTTAAATAGCTAAGTGAATGCAAATTATTAATTTTATGCTTAAATTAGTATAAAATTAATAATCAATTATTTATATAAATATTTATAGGTTTGTTGGTTATACTATTACAAATTTAAAAAACAACTACCATGAAACTTAAAATTTTAAAATTGATTCTTGCATTTGGAATCTTCGTTTATAGCTACAACTCATTTTCTCAAACCAATGTAGATAGTAGTCAAGTAAAGAATGTTAATTCTATAGTGAAAATGGACAAAAAACTGAAATTAGGATGTGGTTTTGGACTTAATTTTGTTGGAGGAACAACTATAAATATTTCTCCAAATTTAACTTATAATGTAAGTAATAAAGTTGCTTTTGGTTTGGGGCTACAATGGAATTATCTTTCTTTAAAAGATATTCAGAGTACAACAACATATGGTGCAAACACTATTTTTCAGTATAATCCTTCACAAAAAATAATGACTTTATTAGAATTTGCTCAATTAAGAGTGTCTACTAAATATGAGGAGGATGATAGTAAAGATAAATATTGGGATTCCGCATTATTTATAGGAGCAGGATTAAATATTACAAAAAATATTTCAATAGGAGCTAAATACAATTTTTTATATAAAGAAGACGAAAGTATTTATACCAGCCCAGTAATTCCGTTTGTTAATATTTCTTTTTAATATTTCTTTTTTTTGAAACGAAAAAAGCCGATTTTTCAAACGCAAAAATCACATATAAAATAGATGATAGATTTATTAAATTCTGAGAAACAAATTCATTGTGTAACAAATTTTGAAGACCTTGTTTCCACACCTTTTTATAAAGAAATTAATGCAATTTGTTGGACTCGTAAATTAGTAGGTGATTTTTCTGAGATTGTTAATAAGTTAGAACTAAATGGAAATATAGCCGAAATAAATAAAGAGGAACTTTACGAGCTTAAATTAAGTGATGAAGGACAAATTGCGCGCGAAATTCTTTTAAATGACTTGAAGGTATTAAAAGCTCATGGTGCATCTCCAATTCTTAATGTAATTAAATGCTATGAAAGAGATGATAGCTACCCATTTTTCCCAACAGATGTTTATTCTTTTCATGTAGATCGTTCGCCTTTACCAATTGATACTTTTTTATGCACTTAC
>NZ_JBFHHX010000215.1:0-3909 GCF_041596795.1 Lutibacter sp. | reverse complement strand
CTTTCTACTTTGTTTCTGTATCTACCGTCAATTGGAGATATGGCATTTAAGCTTGTTAATGTCATTTGTTAGTTTTAAGTTGAAAAATGCAAAATTAATGAAATTAAGCCAATTTTGGTACTTTTATTTCTTGTTTATCAGTGCTAAAGTCATTCTACCTCGTGCTTTATACGCGGCACTTTGTATGGCCATATTTTGTTCTATCAATAATTTTAATTCTGGATGAACCCAATCTATATTTTTTCCAAAAATGTATAAAGTGTTCATTGCATACGCTTTTGCTGCCACTTTATGGTTGCCAATCATCCAATCAAAACTTGCTTCAATAATTGTGTTAATTTCGGATTTTAAAAGTGTAGATTTTATTAAATTATCAGTTTTTGAGTTGTAAGCTATTGCTATAAAATTACATATTTTTGATAGTGGTCTAATTGCACTTTCAAATTTAACTAATGATATATTTTCAACAAAATAGGGTAAATGTGGAACTATAAAATCTAATTGTTGCTCACAAACTAATTCTAAAATCCAAGCAGCTTTAATAGAGATTTTATTATTTACATCAAAAGTAATTTTAAGTAAAAAAGGAAAAAGTTCATTATTTTTAAGTACTATTGTTGCTACTCGATCTCTATTTTTACGTTTAGCATTTTCAATATTTTCTAGTTGCGTAATTAAAAACTCTTTAGTCATTAGTATTCTTTAAATTTTTCTTTTCTTTTTTCTTGGGTGATACTTTATAAAGTAAATATACAAAGCCAGCAATAACATGTACTATTGCAATAATCATAATTGTGTAAAACCAAAAATTTGAAATTTCCATAAGTTATATTTTGTACCACATCAATAAAAATAAATTGATACCTTTAATTTTTTAAAATTAACAATTATGAAGTTTTTTTATGTATTAATTTTTACATTTCTTTTCACCATTAATTCACAGTCACAACAAGTTTTTTCAAAAAAAGAACCCTTTGCACATACTTATTCTATTGTTGCAAGAGATACTATTACTGGCGAAATGGGTGTTGCTGTGCAATCTAATTGGTTTTCTGTTGGCAGTTTGGTAACTTGGGGAAAAGCAGGAGTTGGAGTTGTGGCAACGCAATCTTTTATAAATCCTTCATTTGGCCCAAGAGGTTTGGCTTTATTGGAAAACGGATTAACACCAGATTTAGCTTTAAAAACATTACTACAATTAGATGAAAGTAGGGAAGTACGACAATTGGCAATTTTAGATGTTCATGGAGATGTTGCGGCCTTTACAGGTAAAAATTGTATTGAAGCTGCGGGACATATTGTGGGTGATAATTTTTCTGTTCAGGCAAATTTAATGGAAAAGAATACTGTTTGGCCAGCAATGGCAGAAGCTTTTAAAAACGCAAAAGGTAGTTTGGCAGAACGTATGATGGCAGCAATGGAAGCTGCACAAAAGGAAGGTGGAGATATTAGAGGTAAACAATCTGCAGCTATTTTAGTGGTTAAAGCTAAAAGTACCGGAAATAGTTGGGAAGATAAAGTTGTAGATTTACGAGTGGAAGATCATAAAAATCCTATTGAGGAAATGAGACGTTTGTTAACAATACATACGGCCTATGAATTTATGAATCAAGGCGATTTAGCCGTAGAAACAGGAAACAATGCTTTAGCAAAAGAGCATTATATGAATGCTCAAAAACTGAATCCTGATAATTTAGAAATGAAATATTGGTACGCAATTACATTGGCTAATAATGGTGAAATGCTGGAAGCTAAAAATATTTTAAAAGAACTATTTAAAAAAAACAATAAATGGAAAGTGTTAACGCCAAGGTTAGTAAAACCTGGATTATTAACCATTTCTGAAAAAGAATTACAAGAAATTTTAAATTTATAAAAAATGAAAAAAGTATTAGTTGCAGTTTTAGTAGTTGTGGTTTTAATTCAATTTATAAGACCAACAAAAAATAACTCAAAAATTGAAGTAAATTCAATTACAACGGTAATGGATGTTCCTATGGAAGTGCAGGAAATTTTAAAAACTTCGTGTAACGACTGTCATTCAAACAATACAGAATATCCTTGGTATAGTGAAGTAGCTCCGGTTTCGTGGTATTTAGCATCGCACGTGAATGAAGGAAAAGAGCATTTAAATTTTTCTGAATGGGCAAAATATAATGAAGATCAAAAAAATCATATAATTAACGATATTGAAGAAGAACTTACGGATAAAAAAATGCCTTTAAAAAGTTATTTAATTATACATGAAAATGCAGAAATGACTGATAATCAATATAAAATATTGTTGAATTGGGTTAAAACAATTAAATAAAAGCGAAAACATGAAATTTTATAAGAAAATTGTAACACTATTTGGTTGTTTACTATTGGTGGTATTAACGTCAAATGCCCAAGAGAATATAAATCAGTTAGATGCTAAAGGAAGAAAAACTGGAGTTTGGAAAAAGTACCATAGTAATAATAGAATTCGATACGAGGGTCAGTTTGAAGCCGATAAAGAAGTTGGTGTTTTTAAATATTATAGCATTTTAAGTTCAGATCATCCAATAATTATTAAAACTTTTGAAAAAGGAAGTTCAATTGCTCATGTAGTTTATTATGATGAAGATGGAACTATTGAAAGCGAAGGTAAAATGAATGGTAAAGATAGAATTGGAAAATGGATTTATTATTATACCGTTGGAAAAACAATTATGATTGAAGAAAACTATTTAAATGGAGTTTTAGAAGGAAATTATGTTAGTTATTTTAAAAACACTAAAATTAGTGAACAATTAAAATATAAAAATGGAAAACTACATGGAAATATAAAACGCTTTGCCGATAATGGTACATTAATAGAAGATTTACATTATGAAAATGGAGTTTTAAACGGACCGGCTAATTACTATAATATTGATGGAAAACTCATTTACACAGGAGTTTACGAGAATGATGAGAGAGTAGGCGATTGGAAATATTTTAATGATGGGAAAAATTAATTAAAGTAAAATATTTCATTTCATTATTTTTCTTTTATTTGCTTCAACCAAAAAGTATTATTAACTAAAATTATTAAAATTGAACATAGCAACTATATTTGAAAACAATAAAAAGTGGATTACGGAAAAGTTAAAAATAAATTCAGAGTATTTTACTGAACTTGGAAAAGGACAATCTCCACAAATTTTATATATAGGCTGTTCTGATAGTAGAGTATCGGCTGAAGAATTAATGGGTGTAGAGCCTGGTGATGTTTTTGTACATAGAAATATTGGAAATATGGTTCCTAATACCGATTTAAATGTAATGTCTGTTATTAATTATGCAGTAAGTCATTTAGAAGTGCAGCACGTAATTGTTTGCGGACATTATTCTTGTGGTGGAGTAAAAGCAGCTATGCAATCTAAAGATTTGGGTATTTTAAATCCGTGGTTAAGAAATATACGTGATGTGTATAGACTTCATAAAGATGAATTAGATTTAATTACTTGTGAAGACAAAAAGTACGATAGATTGGTAGAATTAAATGTGCAGGAACAATGTGTTAATATTTTAAAAACTTCAGATGTGCAACAAGCATTTAAAAAAAGAAATATTACAGTGCATGGTTGGGTTTGGGATATTCATACAGGAGAATTAATTGATTTAAAAATTAATTTCAATAAAATATTAGATGAAATAATGGAGATTTATAGATTGACTTAATCGATTGAAAATATAATCCATTAAAAATAATAGAATTAAATAATAAAGCAGTACATTTGCAACTAATATAATATTTTAAAATTTTAATAATGAGTAAAGGAACAGTAAAATTCTTCAATGAAGCTAAAGGATTTGGATTCATAAAAGAAGATGGTTCAAACAAAGAACATTTTGTACACATTTCTGGATTAATCGATGAGATTCGTGAAGGTGATGAGGTAG
>NZ_JBFHHX010000214.1:0-3987 GCF_041596795.1 Lutibacter sp. | reverse complement strand
TTGGCTTCGCTTCCTCGTAAATTAAGTCCGGGTGAAAAAGTTACCTTACCAGTTACGGTTTTTGCTCTGGAAAATAAGGTTAAAAACGTGCAAATTGGTTTGAAATTATCAAAAGGAATAAAAGTAGTTGGAGCTTCATCAAAAAGCATTTCATTTACAAATCCCGATGAAAAAATGGTAAACTTTGAGTTAGATGTTTCAAACGTAAAAGGTATTGGAATTATTGAAGTTATTGCAGAAGGAAACGGAGAAAGATCTACGTATAAAGTTGAAATTGATGTGGTAAATCCAAATCCTGTTTCATCAAAATCAACAAATGTAGAATTGTCACCAAATGCCACACAAACTATTAATTTTTCAACATTTGGAGTAAAAGGAAGTAATTTTGCATCTATTGAATTTTCTACTTTACCTCCAATGGATTTTTCTGGTAGAATGCAGTATTTAATTCAATATCCACATGGTTGTGTGGAGCAAACAACATCTAGTGTATTTCCACAACTATTTTTAAATGATATTTTTGATATTACCTATCAACAAAAGCAAGAAATTGCTAAAAATATGAAAGAAGCTATTGAGCGTTTGGGTAATTTTCAATTACCAAATGGTGGATTAAGCTATTGGTTAGGTCAAAATTTTGTTGATGATTGGGGAACAAGTTATGCAGGTCATTTTATGATAGAAGCATCTAAAAAAGGCTATGTTTTACCGCCAACATTTATTTCGAATTGGTTAAAATATCAAAAACAAGCTGCCAGAGATTGGCGTTCAGGAAGTAATTATTCCGATTTATCCCAAGCGTACAGATTGTATACGTTGGCATTGGCTGGTTATCCCGATTTATCATCTATGAACCGTTTACGAGAATATAGTGGTTTATCTAACGATGCTAAATGGCGTTTGGCAGCTGCGTATGCTTTAGCCGGACAAAAAGAAGCGGCAATTAAAATTTCCAACACAGCCAATTTAAATTTTGAAAGTAATTACGGCGATTATTATACGTACGGATCTATAGATAGAAATAGAGCAATGGCCATGGAAACCATGTTGTTAACGGGTAATTCAACTTCAAAAGAATTGGCTAAATACATTGCAAAACGTTTATCATCAAATAGTTGGATGAGTACTCAAACAACGGCTTATAGTTTGCTTTCAATGGCTAAAATGGTTGAAATAAATGGAGGGAAATCTATAAAATTGCAATACACGGTGAATGCGAATAAAGCAGAAAGTATAGATTCTAAATTTGCAATTGCACAGCGTAAATTACCAATTAAAGAAGGTGAAAATACGGTTTCAATAGTAAATAAAGAAGCAAACTTGGTTTTTGTAAATGTTATAACCAGTGGAATTTTACCTTTAGGTGAAGAAATTATTGAAAAGCGAGGTTTGGGCGTTAGTGTAGTTTATAAAGATACTGATGGGAAATACATGGATGTTTCTAAATTAGCACAAGGAACTGAGTTTGAAGCCCAAGTTGTTATCAGTAATTTAAAACAAGAAGCAGTTCAAAATATAGCATTAACGCAACTATTTCCATCAGGATGGGAAATTGTTAACACCAGATTTACCGATTTTGGAAGTGCAACCGCTGCCAGTGCTAATTATACAGATATTAAAGATGATCGTGTTAATTTTTATTTCGATTTAAAACGAAACGAAACAAAAACTTTTAAAGTGTTGTTAAATGCATCGTATTTAGGAGCTTATTATTTATACGGATTGCAAGCTGAAGCCATGTACGATAATGATTATTTTACGCGAACCAAAGGACAATGGATTGAGGTTGTGAAGCAGTAATTTTTTAATGGAATTAATTAAAAAACATAAATTTAAAATAATAATGGCCGTTATATTGTTAACGGCTTATTATTTTATGTTGCCCAAAAAGTTGTTTAAAAACCCAACTTCCACCGTTATTGAAAGTGTTGAAGGTAATTTATTGGGTGCTCAAATAGCCAAAGATGGTCAATGGCGTTTTCCACAAAATGATAGTGTTCCCAATAAATTTAAACAATGTATTATTCAGTTTGAAGATGGTTATTTTTATAAACATCCAGGCTTTAATCCAGTATCAATATTTAAAGCTGTTTATCAAAATTTTCAATCGAAGCGGGTAAAAAGAGGCGGAAGTACATTAACGCAACAAGTAATTCGGTTAGCACGTAAAAACCAAAAGCGTACCTATTTTGAAAAATTGATAGAACTAATTTTAGCAACACGTTTAGAAGTTGGCTATTCCAAAGAAGCTATTTTAGCAATGTATGCTTCAAACGCACCTTTTGGAAGTAATGTTGTAGGGTTAGATGCGGCTTCTTGGCGTTATTTTGGAAATGTTCCTACTAATTTATCGTGGGCAGAAAGCGCTACTTTAGCAGTGTTGCCAAACGCTCCAAGTTTAATTTATCCGGGTAAAAATCAAGAACGATTGAAACAAAAACGCAACCGTTTATTAAAAAAATTACACGATAAAAATATTATTGATAACCTTACATATCAATTAGCGATTGAAGAAGAATTACCACAGAAAGTAGTAGCTATTCCACAAGTTGCACCGCATTTATTGCAAAATGCTTCGTTAAATTATCACGGAAAGCGGGTGAGGACATCTGTAAAATATCACTTTCAACAAACAGTAAATCAGATTGTTAAAAACAATTATTTAGATTTAAGTCAAAATCAAATTCATAATATAGCGGTGTTGGTTTTAGATGTTAAAACGCGTAAAGTGTTAGCATATGTTGGAAATGCTCCTACCACAAATAATCATCAAAAAGATGTTGATATTATAACAAAAGCTAGAAGTACAGGAAGTATTTTAAAACCATTTTTATTTTCGGCAATGTTAGATGCGGGCGATATTTTACCAAATACGCTGGTTGCGGATATTCCTACTCAAATAGGAAGTTACAATCCGCAAAACTTCAACAAAGAATTTGATGGAGCTGTTCCTGCTAGTGTAGCTTTAGGAAGATCTTTAAATGTTCCGGCAGTTAGAATGTTGCAAAGTTTTGGCTTAGAAAGATTTTATGAGTATTTAAAAAAAATGAAGTTGAAGGATGTAAAATACGGAGCAAATCATTACGGATTGTCTTTAATTTTAGGTGGTGCCGAAAGTAATTTATGGGATTTATGTAAAAGTTATGGCGCCATGGCTTCAACCATAAATCATTTTGAAGAAACCAATGGAAAGTATTTTAAAAATGAATTTTTAGAGCCATCGTATTTAGCAGATTTTAAACCAGACTTTGGTGAAATTTCAACCCAAAAAACCGTGTTTAATGCAGGTTCAGTTTATTTAACTTTTGAAGCTTTAAATGAAGTAAATAGGCCAGAAGGAGAAGATAAATGGGATTTCTTTGATTCTGCTAACAAAATAGCTTGGAAAACAGGTACAAGTTTTGGGTTTAGAGATGCTTGGGCAATTGGAACCACCAAAGATTATGTTGTAGGTATTTGGGTTGGAAATGCAGATGGAGAAGGAAGACCTGGGTTAGTTGGAATTTCAGCGGCAGCTCCAATTTTATTTGATGTGTTTAATGTATTACCACAAAGTAATTGGTTTTTAAAACCTTTTGATGAGATGGTTGAGGTGGAGGTTTGTAGTAAAAGTGGGTACAGAGCAAGTGATTTTTGTGATGACAAAAAATTAACTTTTATACAGCAATCAGGTTTAAAAACAGCTCCTTGCCCATATCACAAATTGGTGCATTTAGATAAAAATGAACAATTTCAAGTAAATACATCGTGTGAATTGTTATCTAATATTGTGCATAAAAATTGGTTTGTGTTGCCTCCGTTGCAAGAGTATTACTATAAAAAAAAGAATCCGTTTTATAAAAATTTACCAAATTTTAGAAGTGATTGTAGTGGTGACAGCCAATCAAAAATGGAATTTTTAGTTCCAAAAGACAATACCACTTTTTACCTTACAAAAGATTTTAAAGAATCGGACAACGGATTGGTGTTAAAAATTATTCATTCCAA
>NZ_JBFHHX010000213.1:0-4033 GCF_041596795.1 Lutibacter sp. | reverse complement strand
GAATTGTATCATTAGTTCCTTCACAAACCGAGTTACTTTGTGATTTGGCGTTAGAAAATGAATTGGTTGGAATTACTCAATTTTGCAAACATCCCTATCATTTAAAATCGACCAAAGCAATAGTTGGTGGAACTAAAAAAGCAGATTACGAAAAAATAAAGGCTTTAAATCCTGATTTTATTTTGTGCAACAAGGAAGAAAACGCTTATGATATGTTGCCTGAATTGGAGAAAATTGCACCTACATATTTTTCAGATATAAATACCTTAAACCAATCTATTGATTTTATTCTGCATTTAGGCACCGTATTAAATAGAAGAACTGAAGCTGACAATCTTGCGCATAAAATAGAATATAAATTAGCTGATTTTAATCAATTTATAAAAGACAGACCTACTAGAAAGGTTGCTTATTTTATTTGGTCAAAACCTTGGATGGTTGCCGGAAACGATACCTACATTAATGAAATGTTGAAACTAAATAAGTTTGAGAATATTTATGATGATATGAGCAGATACCCAAAAGTTGAAGTAAACAGAATTAGGTATGAAGGTGATCCTGATGTTGTTATTTTATCGTCAGAACCATTTCCATTTAAAGATGAACATGCTTTAGAAATTGGAACTTATACAAACCGATCGATCACTGTTTTTGGCGATGGCGAAATGTTTAGTTGGCCAGGATCCAGAACGCTTTTAGCTTTTGAATATTTTAAAAAATTACACGAAAAATTAGAAAGCCACTTTTAAAGTGGCTTTAAGTGTATATCTAAATTAGCTAAAGCAGAATCATTTTCTTCAGCTCCTTCCCCTTCTAAATTCAAAATCATTTCAGTGTCTTTTACGGCTTTTATACGTGCATATATTTTATCATCAGTAAATAGTAACACATATTTTTTATCTGTATTATAAACCCAATTCCCTTGCTTTTTTTCTCCAGTAACTGTATCTAAACTATAAGTCCCATCTTGTTTCATTAAAAGAGTAAAATTTGTAGCATCATTTAACTTTCTAATTTTCATTCCGCTTAATGTTGTAAAATCAACATTCCAATTTTTACAAATTATTCCATCTAATTTAACTTTAGACATGTATACTTTTTGACTTGATGCCGTAAAAACAACTAAACAAATAAAAGCACCACTTAAAATCTTTTTCATATTATAAATATTTTATTGATCTTGCAAAGCAAAAACTCGCTTTAACAGATCGGAAGTTCTACTTGCAACTTTGGTTCTAATATCCAATTCTTCTACTTCAACCATTTTAAAAACACCTCTTAAAGCTTCACCCGTAACATAATCTGTTAAATCTGGATTTACTTTATTTACAAACGGAATATTGTTATATCTGGTTATTAAATCAGTCCAAACTTTATCTGCTCCAACTTTTTGAAATGAATTAGCAATAATTGGATTAAATTTTTGATACAATGCATCTGATGTTGTTCCTTGTAAATAGAGTGTTGCTGCATTCTTATCGCCCATTAAAATATTTTTTGCATCAGTAAACGACATTCCCTTTATAGCATCAACAAAAATTGGTATAGCTTCTCCAACTGCATCTTCAGCTGCTCTATTTAAAACCTTTAAACCTTCATCAGCTAAATTAGATAAACCTATTTTACGTAAAGCATTGTCTACTTTTTGCAATTCTTCTGGCAATAAAATTTTAGTTAACTCATTCTTATAAAAACCATCTTGTACCGCTAATTTTGAAACTTGATTGGTAATTCCATTATTTAATGCTTCTTTTAAACCACTTCCAATTTGGTCGTTGGTAATAATGCCGTTTGGCAACTGATTTACAACTTGTTGCAACTCAGCACATGCTGATAGTTGAAAAATTACTAATACTAAAGCTATTTTTTTTATCATTTTTTTACTTTTTAAAATTTCCTGTTTTTTTGTCATATCCAAACGGACAATGTTTACATCCATTTTTACAACAATATCCTCTTTTTAAGTGATATTGCTCTGTAAAAACTCGATAACCTTGTTCGTTAAAATAAAAATCTCCTTCTTCTAAAGGAGCTATGTTGGCATAATTCATAATAAATACAAAACTAATCAAATATTTTTTAAATTCTCAACTCTTAAATACCTCATATAAATTCGTTATTTCATTAAACATATTGAGTTGTAAATAATTTTTCTCTATTACATAATAAAAACAATCAATTTTTATTATCGGTAAGTTTTATCTAACTTTGTTTAAAACAAACTAATTGATGCTCAATAAAAACTTGAACATATTAATAACCAATTAATTACGCAAACAATTAAAAAAGGATTTGTTCATTTTAAAACGGTAGTAAAAAAAATCCTCTAAAACAGCTAAGTTCTCAAAATTATTAATAAACGAAAAGTGAAAAATACTAATTTAAGATATATTACTATATCCAGTAAAAAAATAAAAAAACATTTACTTATAACCCATAAGGAAGTTAATATTTTACATTCATTTATACAAAATACTACTAATAGTGAAGTATTGATTTTAAATACAAATTTAGGTATAGAAATTTATTATTTATCCACTATTGACTGCGGAGTTTTAGTTAAAAATTCATTTTTATTATTAACAAACAAAAGAAAGACTTCGGAAAACGATTACAGGATTTTTATGTATAATTCCATAAATGATATTAAAGCAGAAATTCAAACTTCATTATTAAGAATATCTGCAATGCCTTTATCTTTTAAATGTTATTCAAAAAATTTATTCAACCAATTAAAACTTATACATATAAATAACGAGCAAATTATTTTAGAACTTTTTAAAATATTAGAAGATGTACTTGCATCTATATATGTAAACGGATTAAACAACTCTAAAATTGAACAGTTTATTGATGAATTAGCTCTTTTACCAATAAATATAAATCATAGCTCTATTTTAAAACTTGGACTTACCAGAGAAGCTATGAACAACAATAGAAGAAATTAAAAAAAAAAAAAAAAGCGTTCAATATTGAACGCTTTTTTTAATTATTTTTCAATTCCTGGAGGATATTTCGCCATTATCTCACCAACAAACTCTTTAATTCTTTCTTCTTTTTTAGTTACATTTCCGGTGGTATTTAAAGCTCCACTTCCAATACCTTGCCAAGCTAATTCTTTAGTTTTAGCATCAATTAAATCAACAAACAAAGTGCCTTCGGTATATTTTGAAATATGAGTTCCAAAATTTGGACCATAATACCAAGGATGCCAACCAAAATACATATTGTTATGATTATAAATATCAACTTTCTGACGTGATTTAGTAAAAATATTCACCAAAACATCAGGATTTTCAGAAATTGTCATTCCCTTTGCTAATAATTCATTTTCAATTGCTTTTAAAATTCTACGCTTATCTAAATCCGAAATTTCTACTTTATCTATTCCTTTTTTATAAAACGCAAATGTTTTAAATTTTGAAAAATCGGTAGTAGTATCATAATCAGAAGTAACTCTAACTGAACTACATGAGGCTACTAAAAAAAGTAAGGCAACTGGTAATAATTTGAAGACTTTCATTTGAGTAATTTTTAACTAATTGAACAAATTATGTAATAATGAATCTTCTACTAAATTTGGCAAGGTAACTTTTAATTTTGGCTCAACTTCCATTACTCTTTTAATAGCAAATGTAGCACCTTTATTACGTGCCCAATTTCTTCTAGAAATTCCATTATTTACATCCCAAAAAAGCATACTTTTTAAACGCTTTTCTGCTTCTATACTACCATCAAGAACCATACCAAAACCACCATTAATTACTTCTCCCCAACCAACGCCACCGCCATTATGTATTGAAACCCAGGTTGCTCCTCTAAAACTATCACCAATTACATTTTGTATAGCCATATCTGCTGTAAATTGTGAACCATCATAAATATTAGAAGTTTCTCTGTACGGAGAATCTGTTCCAGACACATCGTGATGATCTCTTCCCAATACAATTGGCGCTGTAATTTCACCACTTTTTATTGCATTGTTAAAAGCTTCCGCAATTTTAATTCTTCCTTCAGCATCAGCATATAAAAT
>NZ_JBFHHX010000212.1:0-4050 GCF_041596795.1 Lutibacter sp. | reverse complement strand
TAATAACTTTGACGAACAGCTTTTTTATATGTTTTATGCAAATTTTGATGCTGTAGAAAAATCAATTTTCAATGCGTTTTTCAATAACACTTTAAATGCTTTAGAACAAAGTACTGATTATGAAAATTATGATGCTAGAGCAAAACTTTTAAGCTTTTATTATACTTTTTTTGAAAATTTAGCTGCTAACAGAAGTTATGTTGTTTACGCATTAAATAAACACAAAAACAGTTTAAAGAATTTAAATGAATTACAAGATTTAAGAAAATTATTTTTAGCATTTATAGATACGTTACAAATTGAAACATTTAAAATTGAGCAAGAAAAAATTGCCAAAATGCAACAAATGGGTTTAAAAGAGTCTTATTGGATTCAATTGTTGCTAACCTTAAAGTTTTGGTTGGATGATAGTTCGACAGCATTTGAAAAAACAGATATTTTTATTGAAAAATCTGTTAATACAAGTTTTGATTTAATTGATATAAAACCTTTAAAAAGTGCTATAGATTTTGGAAAGTTTTTACTAAAAGAGAAAATGAATTTTAAAGTTTAAAATTAATAAAATGAAAACAATAGATAAAATACCTGTTTCTAAAATTCAAAGAGCATCTAAATTAGTGCAAACTGGCGCAAAAGTTGGTGTAAATTACCTTAAATATTACGGAGATAAATTAGTATCATCTGAATTAGAAGCAAAAGAAAAATTAAATCAAAATAATGCTGAAGATATTTATGATGGTTTAAAAAAACTTAAAGGAAGTGCGCTTAAAGTTGCTCAAATGCTAAGTATGGAAAAAAGTATTTTACCTCAAGCTTATGTTGAAAAATTTTCATTGGCGCAATTCTCTGTTCCTCCCCTTTCGGCACCGCTTGTAATAAAAACATTTAAAAATTATTTTGGAAAAACTCCAAATGAAATTTTTGATGAATTTAATCCAAATTCGGTAAATGCTGCTAGTATTGGCCAAGTACATAAGGCTAAAAAAAATGGAAAAACATTAGCTGTTAAAATTCAATATCCTGGAGTTGCAGGAAGTATTGCCTCGGATTTAGCATTGGTAAAACCAATTGCTATGAGTATGTTTAATATTAAAGGTAAAGATTCAGATAAATACTTTAAAGAAGTTGAAAATAAACTAATTGAAGAAACAAATTATATATTAGAAATTGAACAAAGTAAAACTGTAGCTAATGCTTGTAAACACATTCCTAATTTAAAATTTCCTACTTATTATGAAGAATTATCTTCAGAGAGAATTATTACCATGGATTGGATGCACGGTGAACATTTATCAGAATTTACAGCAAAAAATACTAACAAAACCTTAGCAAACCAATTAGGACAAGCTTTGTGGGATTTTTATATGTTTCAAATTCATATTCTTAAAAAAGTACATGCCGATCCGCATCCTGGAAATTTTTTAGTTTCAAAAGAAGGCAATTTAATTGCTTTGGATTTTGGTTGTATGAAATCTATCCCAAACTCATTTTACATTCCGTATTTTGAATTGGCAGAAAAAAAGAATTTAGAAAACAAGACCTATTTTCAAGAAAAACTATTTGAACTTGAAATTTTAAAGGAAGAAGATTCTGCAGCAGAAATTGCTTTTTTTACAGAAATGTTTCACAATATGCTAAGTTTATTTACCCAACCTTTTCATCAGGAGTATTTTGATTTTTCTAATCCCGATTTCTTTGGAAAAATTGCGGAATTAGGAGAACGGTATTCTAAAAACACAGAACTTAAAAAAATGAACGGAAATAGAGGTTCTAAGCATTTTATTTATATTAACAGAACCTTTTTTGGTTTGTATAATTTAATGTTCGATTTAAAATCTGAGCAAATAAAAATTCACAATTTTAAAACATTATAATATATTTAATTTTAAAATGTAGTTAAATAACTTAATATTGAATTTACTCAGTATTAAGTTATTTATGCAGAATTCACTTTTAAAACCGCTAAAGGCAACGCTAAAAAGAGAGTTTCTATTGTTTTAAAATAATGAATAAATTATTCTAAAATCTTTCTTATTTTTGGCTAAACACTTTTGTTATGAAATTTCGTGTATTAATTTATATCTTTTTATTATTCTTTACTATTGGTAAAACACATTCGCAGTATAAAATAATGTTCAGTAACAATTACCCACCTTATAATTATGTAAATGATTCAGGTGAACTTGTTGGATTTAATATTGACATTTTAAATGCTATAAAAAAAATATATAAAACCGAAATAAATATTGCTTCAGGTGATTGGAATACTATTAATAATTTATTAGACAAAGATAGTATACAAAGTATTGGAGGTGCTAACTTTCCAGGTTATACAGATAATTTTTTATACACCCGATCTGCAGTAAACACATCGCATTGTTTTTTATACAATAAAAATAATATTTCAAAATTTTCACTTGAAATTTTAAGATCAACAAAAGAGCCAGTTGTTGGCTTATGGAAAAATGATGTTCTTATTAATTATGTGCTATCTATAAATCCAACAGCTAAATTTATATATGTAAAAGATTATATTGAACTTGTTGAGTTAATTGATAGAAAAGATATTACTTGTATTTTTGGACAAAGAGTTGGAAGCATGTATTATGCTAAAAAACTAGGGAAAGACTATGTTATACCTTTAGAACATAGAATTTTAGAACGAAATATGGGTTTTAAAATTTCAGAAAAAAATCCAGAATTAGCTAAATTATTAGACAATGGTTTGGAAGTTATTTTAGCAAATGGGCAATATCAACTAATTTATGATAAATGGATTGGAGAGTATGATAAAGATTATAGTGGTAGCCAAATTAACCCAAAATATGTTCTGCTTATAGCAGCAATTGTTACATTAGTAATTATTGCTTTAGTAATTTTTAATTGGGTTTTACGCTCTAGAGTTCAAGAAAAAACTAAAGGTTTAAGAGATCAACTTCAGTTAAATTCAGAAATAATGATTGAACTGGAGAAACAAAAAAATATTGCTGAAGAAAGTGATAAAATGAAATCGGCATTTTTAGCAAATATGAGTCACGAAATTAGAACACCAATGAATGGTATTTTGGGTTTTGCTGATTTACTTAAAACAAACACATATTCTGTAGAAAAACAAGCGCAGTTTATTGGAATTATACAAAAAAGCGGTAACAGAATGTTAGAAACAATTAATAATATTATTGATGTTTCTAAACTAGAATCTGGACTTGAAAAACCGTCAATTAAAAAAGTTGACATTCAAAAAGTAATTCATGAACTTTTCGATTTTTTTAGTGCAGAGGCAAAATCAAAAGGTTTAAAATTAACCTTAATTGAAGATAATACTACTTTAAATACAGAATTTTATACAGATGAGTACAAGCTAAACTCAATACTTACCAACTTAATAAAAAATGCATTAAAATTCACAAAAGAAGGATTTATTGAAATTTCATACAAAATAACAAATGAGTATGCCGATTTTAAAGTAAAAGATAGCGGAATAGGAATTCCACTTGAAAAACAAAAAACAATATTTGAGCAATTTGTACAAGCAGATTTTTCGCACTCCAGTGGTTTTGAAGGTTCTGGTTTAGGGTTATCAATATCTAAAGGTTATGTAAATCTTTTAGGTGGTGAAATTAATCTTGTATCAACTCCTAATTTAGGAACTTCTTTTTTAGTTCGTATACCTAATATTGTTGATAAAAAATCAAAAATTAATGGTAATGTAGTTTTAAATTCAACAGAAAAAACTCCTGTAACAAAACAAAGTTTTATAATTGCAGAAGATGATGAAACTTCATTTTTGTTTTTAGAACAAATTCTAGAACCTATTTCAACTAAAATTATAAGAGCAAAAAATGGCGCTGAAGCTGTTGAGCTAATTAAACAATTTCCAAATACTTCAATTATATTAATGGATATAAAAATGCCAAAGTTAAATGGTTTTGAAGCTACTGAAGAAATTAGAAAATTTAATAAAACTGTTTATATTATTGCGCAATCTGCCTATACCCAAGAAAATTATAAAACAAAAGCTATAAAAGTTGGATGTAATGCTTATTTATC
>NZ_JBFHHX010000211.1:0-4105 GCF_041596795.1 Lutibacter sp. | reverse complement strand
GGCATCATAATAAGTACCACTATTTGTAATGATATATGATTGATAAATACCCGAATCTGCAAAAATTATATTCGTGAAAAAAAGCACAGAAATAACTAAAAGAATTTGTCTTTTCATGAATGTTATTTTTAATAATGTCTTTAGGTTTTAAGTTTATTGCTTTACTACTTTTAACAATATGGTATCTTGTAAATATACTTTTACAAAATATAATCCAGTAGGTTTATCTTCTAAACTCATTTGAATTTTATTATTGCTAATTGGGTAACTGTATTTAGAAATTAATTGTCCTTGTACAGAATACATTTCAACAACTGCGTTTTTTTCTGTTGTAGTTACTGAAATTTCAAATAATCCATTTGTAGGATTTGGATATGCCGTAAAACTTTCAAGTACATCAATTGTTTTAGAAAAAATTCCTTCACAACTAACTGCAGTTTTTACTTGTATTTGATCACCTTGTTTTACATTTACGGAAAAAGTAGGAGCAGAGGTTTCTAATACTTCTTCATTATTTACAAATACATTAAATGGCGCAGTTCCTTCTTCTATTGTAATTTCTACTTTAGATGAACTAACACTTGCTTTTCCTGAAACAGTTGTTCCTTCAGCAATAGTAACCACATAACACTGCTCATATGTTTCGCCAGTAACAGAAATGCATACGTTATAATTTCCAGGCTCAAGGTTAGAAACTGTTAAAGCATTGTTTGTAAAATTATAAGTTGTTCCGTTAATGGTAGCAACGTAAGTATAAGTTTCTTGTGCTGTAATGCTTATTTTTCCATTATTTTTATCAGGACATGTTTCGCTTGTTGCCGTTACTTCAAAATTAGAAGATTCTAAACTAAATATTGGACAACCGGTAGCAGACACTTGAACACCTTCCATTGTATTAGGACATAAATCTTCGGTATCTACAACACCATCATTATCACTATCATCTGAAGCAGTTCCACCACGTGGATCTAATAATTTTACTGTAGAATATAATTTGTATTCCCCAGGATTTAATGTTATAGAAGTAGACGTGCTTGAAATTGTTTTTTCCTCTCCTGTAAAATACTCATACCAAGTTCCGGTTTTTGAAAATTGTGTTGTTATTGATTTTTCAGTAATATCAAAATTACCTACAATTACAACATCCATTGAAGTATGTTTTAATAAGATACTTTTACCTAAACCGCTAACATTTAAAGTAAAATCGGTAGTGTTAAATACTGGTTGATTTTGCTTAAACTCGCTTAAAGTTGCCCAAGTGTTGTAAATTTGTTTTCTATTTGCATCGTCAAAATAGTTCCAGTAAATAGGTTTTCTATCAACTCTTCCTGGATCGTCTATACTTACATCGTAACCAAGTTCTCCAAATTGCCAAACCATTTTAGGACCAGGAATGGTAAAAAAGAACATTCCAGCCAATTCTTGGCGAGATAAAGCTGTAGTTAAATCTTTAACGTTGTACGTAGTATTACTATTACCATAAGTAAGGTTTTTGTACATTAAACGTTCTTCATCATGGCTTTCCATATAACCAACTACGTTTGGAGAATTCCATCCTCTTTGTTTGTAAGAAATCCAAGAAATATCTGTATCTGAGCTATAGCCCATGGTATTTTGGTTGTAATTATTATTTAAATTTCCCCACAACATAATACCGTAATTGGCCAATTCTTTTTCTTCAGTATTTTCTGATAAATGTTCAAAAATTACATAAGGTTTATTGGTTGGATTATTATCCCAAACGTGATCAGCATATTCTTTTAAAATTGCAATTCTAGAAGCATCATATGCGCTTGCCCAATTGTCGGTTCCGTAATATAAAGTATTGCTAAATCCTTTTGTAAAATCAAAACGGAATCCATCAACCTTATACTCGTTCATCCAATATGATAATACATCTTTAAAGAACGCTTTTGTGTAGGCAGATTCATGGTTAAAATCGTAACCCCAATGTGCACTAGTATTATCAACTAAATTTGAGCTTTGGTTATACCAAGGGTTATCTGCAGCAGGTGCGCTATTTACTGAATCCCAATATAGTTGAACCAAAGGTGATTGTCCGTAAGAATGATTAAAAACAACATCGGCTAACACTGCAATTCCGCGTTCATGACAAGCATCTACAAATTTTTTAAAATCGTTTTTAGTTCCGTAAGCTTTATCTAAAGCCATATATAAAGCCGGATTATAACCCCAACTATCAGCACCTTCAAATTCATTTATTGGCATTAATTCTATGGCGTTAATTCCTAAGTTTTGTAAATAATCAAGTTTTGTTAAAGCTTCTGTATAAGAATCAGATTCTGTAAAATCACGCAAGTGCATTTCATAAATAATTAAATTATCCTGCGCTGGTTTTGTAAAATTTGTAACATTCCATGAATACTCAGTATCATTTATTAAAAAAGTTGAAACGTACCCAGTTGTTAAATTGGTAGGGTAGGCTTTTAGGTTTGGATAATTTCCTGTTTTAATATATTGGTCTGTCCAAGGGTCTAGTATTTTTTCTGAATATGGATCTGCAATTTTAATAGTATAATCTACATAATATTGGTAAGCAAACTCAGTATCAACATCTAATCCGGTTAAGGTTATCCAAAATAAATCAGAATTTGTGGTATCTTGTTTTAATTGATATTCACTATTTAAAAGCCAATTATTAAAATCTCCAATTAAAAAAACATCGGTTTTATTGGGCGCTTCTAATACAAAAGTTACTGAATTATCGGTATTAATAGTTACACCTTTTTTTGCTCCTGTAGGAATTGCCTCAAGAACAGTTGCGGTTTTTATATAAACAGACATTTCAATTTCTTTAGTTTCAGTTCCACTGGTTGCAACAGCTTTTAAAATATGATTTCCTGAAGAAGAAAAAGAATAAGTAGTTGAAATTGTTGTAGAATTTAAAGCAGTTTGTTGAGAGCTGCCATCAATAAAAAGTTCTAAATCAGCACTTAGTGATGCTTCTGCTGTTATGGTAACAGATTCATTTAAGTTATAAATGCTGTTGTTTGAAGGGTTTGTAAATGTGATATTTAAACCAGCTTCGTAAATGGTTATGTAAATATCTGGTGATGTTTGTTTAGATCCGTCTGATGCTCTAAATACAAAATTAAGTTCAGATATGGTTTTTGAAGTATCTACACCATAAAAAGTATGGATATCTGGTGAAAGTACTAAAGTGTATAAATTGGTATTAGAGGTATCTCTGGTTAGTTTTGCTTTTGCAATATTTTCGGTCCAACCAGCAATTACATTTTGCCAGTCTGCGCCATCAATAGTAACTCCTGTGTGTGCATATATATCTCCTGTGTAATCTTCTAAACCTGTTCCAACCGCGTTAAAAATAATAGTTATTTCACCACTAGCTGTTGGTATAGCAGGTGAAGTTGTTACTTGAGAAAAAGTAATTAAAGGAAGTAAAAATAGTAGTATAAGTAAAGATTTTTTCATGTAGAATATTATTGAAGAATAAGTTAAAGTTTTTTTAAGAACTTTAATAATTATTTATGTTAAAAAAAGGCTGTTCAATTGAACAGCCTTTTTTATAAATTAATACTAATTAGCTGTAATGCTATATTTGTATGCTCTAGGATTACTTAAGTCTAAAACAACTTTGTAATTTCCAGCAGCTCCATCAAAAGTAAGATCACCACCTGATTGTAAATTGCCATCGCTATCTAATGTACCTAAATCAAAACCAGTATTCCAGTCATTATTACCTCTAAATTTAAAAGCTCCAGGTTCTAAATATACATTTGCAATAAGTGTTTTAGAAGTAGCGTCATATATTAAGTCTGTATCACTATCCCATCTTCCTGGCGTAGCAGCTCCAATAATGCCCCAGCTTACTGCTGTTTGAGAATAGGTTAAAGTAGTAGTGTTTGCTTGTACAAAATAGTATCCTTCTGTTGCAGTACAATTTGTCTCATTTTGTTCTACTAAAATTCCTGCGAAAGAACCATTATCTCCATAATCTGGACCTTTGTTCCAATCAAAAACACCATCGGCATCAGCAGCAACAAATTTATATTCTCCGTTTAACCAAACGTATCCTTCAAAATCTGTAGTAGAGGCAGAAGAAGCTTCTAATTGTGGAGCAGTT
>NZ_JBFHHX010000210.1:0-4121 GCF_041596795.1 Lutibacter sp. | reverse complement strand
TTCTGGTGTCATTACATACAATGATACATTAGAATGATCTATAATTTCAGTATCACTTTGTCCAATACCCGAAGTTTCTAAAATCACCAAATCAAAACCAGCAACTTTTAAAATATTTACAGCGTCAGTTACATGTTTTGAGAGTGCTAAATTTGCTTGTCTGGTAGCTAAAGAACGCATATAAACTCTATCGTTTTTAATAGAATTCATTCTAATTCTATCACCTAATAATGCGCCACCAGTTTTTCTTTTTGATGGATCTACAGATACAATGGCAATAGTTTTAGTAGGAAAATCAATTAAAAATCGTCTAACCAATTCATCAACTGTAGATGATTTTCCAGAACCTCCAGTTCCTGTAATTCCTAAAACAGGAATTTTAGACGTTGCGGCTTCCTGTCTAATTTCTTCAATAAATTTTAAATGTTTTTCAGAAAAATTTTCAGCAGCTGATATGGATTTTGCTATTTGTGTGTTATTTTTAAGGGCTAATTCTTCAGTTGAAAAATCAATTGTTTCTCCACTAGGAAAATCGCTTTTTTCAACCATGTCATTTATCATTCCTTGCAATCCCAACGCTCTTCCATCATCTGGAGAATAAATTCTGGTGATTCCGTACTCCATTAGTTCTTTAATTTCAGAAGGAAGAATAACACCGCCACCACCACCAAATATTTTAATTTGAGATGCGCCCTTTTCTTGTAATAAATCAAACATAAATTTAAAATACTCCATATGGCCACCTTGGTAAGAGGTAATAGCAATGGCATTTGCATCTTCTTGTATGGCGCAGTTTACAACTTCTTCTACACTTCTATCATGACCTAAATGAATAACTTCAACTCCAGTTGCCTGAATAATTCTTCGCATGATATTTATAGATGCATCATGGCCATCAAACAGTGATGCAGCAGTTACAATTCGTATTTTATTACTTGGTTTATATACTGATATTTTTTCCATTCTGTAATATTAGCTAGTATTTATACTGCAATTTATGATTTTTTTAAAATTATAACCATATAATTGTCAAATATCTAACTTTTGTAGGTTTGGTGTTGTTTCAACAAATTTTGTATAATTTTGACGCTTAAATTTTTTAAAATGAAACGAATAACAATTCTTATAAATTGTAATGATAAACAAGGAATTATTGCTTCTGTAACAACTTTTATTCAGCAACAAAGCGGAAATATTGTTTATATAGATCAACATGTTGATAGAGAAGATAGTATGTTTTTTATGCGTTTAGAATGTGAGTTTTCTAAAGAAATATTTTCTGTTGAGAATTTTAAACAAAGTTTTTCTACTACAATTGCAACTAATTTTGAAATGAATTGGCATTTATATGATTCTGATAAAAAACCAAAAATGGCCTTATTCGTTTCAAAATACGACCATTGCTTATATGATATTTTAAGTAGGTACAGCTCTAATGAAATGGAAGTTGAAATTCCGCTGATAATTAGTAATCATCCGGATTTAGAGCCTATTGCAAATAATTTTAATATTCCGTATTATTATATTAAAGTTACCAAAGAAACCAAAGAAGCTGCGGAAGATTTACAATTAAAATTATTGAAAGAATTTGAGGTGGATTTTATTGTGTTAGCAAGATATATGCAAATTTTATCGAGCAAATTAATACAAGATTATACTAATAAAATTATTAACATTCATCACTCGTTTTTACCAGCGTTTCCTGGTGCAAAACCGTATCATTCGGCCTATAAAAGAGGTGTAAAAATTATTGGTGCAACTAGCCATTATGTAACGGAAGACTTAGATGAAGGGCCAATTATTGAACAAGATATTACCAGAGTTACACATACTAATACCATAGCCGATTTTATTTTGAAAGGAAAAGACTTAGAAAAAATTGTTCTTTCCAGAGCTATTAAATTACACACCAAACGTAAAGTAATGGTTTATAAAAATAAAACCGTGGTGTTTATTTAAAATACTTTAAAAAAGCAAAATACTTTCTGTTTTTTAAATAGTTAAAATCACTTTCATTACTATAAGCTTCCTTTTCGAAGCTTATATTTTTATAGGCTTGTGCGTGATTTTTATATCGAATAAATTTAATTAGGTATTCAAAAAAATACCAAACAAAAAAGAAAATCCACAATAATTCTACTTGTTGTTTTAAGTGAATTTTTTCGTGGTTTATTAATTTTTTATCCACTTTCAATGCTTTGTTTTTCAAAAAAATGAAAGGATAAATTGCCATTCCACAAAATTTGGAAGGAAATATGTATTTAAAAATTAATATCATTGTTTAAACCACTTCAATTATCAAACCAAATTGAGTTATATTTGTGAAACACCAAATAAAAGAAATAATTTTGGACGTTTTTCACTTTAAATATAAAAAATGTATTTTGTTAACTCGTTTTAGAGTTGATATTCGTTATCCCTAGTTTTTTTGTAAGAATTTAGTAATTATAAAAATTTAAAAACTAGTAAAAATGACATTTCAAGAAACTATACAACAAGGAATTCCATCAGAATTACCAATTCCAAAAAAATACCAACCTACTATAAATCACGCTCCAAAGCGAAAAGATATTTTATCAAAAAGCGAAAAGGAATTAGCAATAAAAAATGCATTACGATATTTTGATAAAAAGCATCACACAATTTTAGCTAAAGAATTTGCTGAAGAATTAATGGAATATGGTAGAGTTTATATGTATCGTTTTCGACCAGATTATAAAATGTATGCAAGGCCAATAAGTGAATATCCTGGAAAATGTGAACAAGCAAAAGCAATTATGCACATGATTCAAAATAATTTGGATTATGCTGTGGCACAACATCCACATGAATTAATTACTTATGGAGGAAACGGTGCTGTTTTTCAGAATTGGGCGCAGTATTTGCTAACAATGCAATACTTAAGTGAAATGACGGATGATCAAACTTTAACAATATATTCTGGGCATCCAATGGGTTTATTTCCGTCACATAAAAATGCGCCAAGAGTTGTGGTTACTAATGGAATGATGATTCCAAACTACAGTAAACCAGATGATTGGGAAAAATATAATGCGTTAGGAGTTACACAATACGGGCAAATGACAGCTGGAAGTTATATGTATATTGGTCCGCAAGGAATTGTTCACGGAACAACCATAACCGTATTAAATGCGGGTAGAAAAATTGCAAAAAATAAAGAAGAGTTATCAGGAAAATTATTTTTAACATCGGGTCTTGGAGGAATGAGTGGTGCGCAACCAAAAGCAGGAAATATTGCAGGTTGCATTACTGTGTGTGCTGAAGTAAATCCAAAAATTACTGAAATTCGTTTATCGCAAGGTTGGATAGACGAGAAAATTTCAGATTTAAATCAACTAGTTGCAAGAGTTAAAAAAGCCAAAGAAAATTTAGAAGTAGTTTCCATTGCGTATTTAGGAAATATAGTGGAGGTTTGGGAGAAATTTGCTGATGAAAATGTGTATGTAGATTTAGGTTCTGATCAAACATCATTACATAATCCGTGGGCCGGTGGTTATTATCCTGTTGGAATTTCTTTTGAAGAAGCTAATGAATTAATGGCTTCAAACCCAGATTTGTTTAAAGAAAAAGTTCAAGAAAGTTTAAGAAGACAGGTAAAGGCAATTAATAAACACACAGCAAAAGGAACGTACTTTTTTGACTATGGAAATGCTTTTTTATTGGAATCGAGTAGAGCAGGAGCAGATATTATGGCTGAAAATGGCATCGATTTTAAATATCCGAGTTATGTACAAGATATTATGGGACCTATGTGTTTTGATTATGGTTTTGGGCCTTTTCGTTGGGTTTGTACTAGTGCAAATCCTTCAGATTTAGAAAAAACTGATGCTATTGCTTGTAAGGTTTTAGAGGAAATTAAAAAGAATTCACCTGAAGAAATACAACAGCAAATGGCTGATAATATTCAGTGGATTAAAGGTGCACAAGAAAATAAATTAGTTGTGGGCTCACAAGCACGCATTTTATATGCTGATGCTGAAGGAAGAATTAAAATTGCGGAAGCTTTTAACAATGCAATAAAAAGTGGTGAAATTACAGCGCCAATTGTATTGGGAAGAGATCATCACGATGTGTCTGGAACAGATTCTCCGTACAGAGAA
>NZ_JBFHHX010000209.1:0-4134 GCF_041596795.1 Lutibacter sp. | reverse complement strand
GGGTGATTTCTTTCTTTACCTCCTTCAATAAATTTTGGTTTTAATTGCTCCAATAGGTAAAATATTTTTTTACCCATTGCTTTTCGTAACATATCGGCTTCACCTTTTGTAAAACCAGCCAATTTTTGAGAAAGCAACATCACCTGTTCCTGATACACGGTAATACCATACGTTTCTTTTAGGTATTCTTCCATGTCAGGTAAATCGTAAATAATTTCCTGAACTCCGTGTTTTCTATCAATAAACAACGGAATATATTCCATTGGTCCAGGGCGATACAAAGCGTTCATTGCAATTAAATCTGCAAAAGTTGTTGGCTTTAAAGCTTTCATATGCTTTTGCATTCCAGGAGATTCGTATTGGAAAACGCCAATAGTTTCACCTTTTTGGAACAATTCATATGTTTTTTCATCGTCTAAAGGAAAATCATCAGGAATTAAATCTATTCCGTGAATTGCCTTTACAATTTTAACAGTGTCTTTAATTAGGGTTAAAGTTTTTAACCCCAAGAAGTCCATTTTTAGTAGTCCTGCACTTTCAACAACGTTATTATCAAATTGCGTAACATACATATCCGAGTCCTTTGCTGTGGCAACCGGAATTAAATTTGTGATGTTTTCTGGAGTAATAATAACCCCACACGCATGAATTCCTGTATTTCTAACCGATCCTTCCAAAGCTCTTGCTTGGCGAATGGTAATAGAATCAAGGTCATTCCCTTCAGCAATTCGTTTTAACTCATTTACATTTTCAAGTTCTTCAGATCTTAAACCTTTAACTTTGGCAATGCTTTTTGCATCTTCTCCAAATATATTTTGAAGTTTTAAACCAGGAATTAATTTTGCAATTTTATCGGCTTCAAACAACGGTAAATCTAGCGCCCTTGCAGTATCACGTATGGCAGATTTTGCAGCCATTGTTCCGTAGGTAATAATTTGTGCAACTTGGCTGGCACCGTATTTTTCAATTACAAAATCAATTACTTTTTGTCTTCCTTCATCATCAAAATCAATATCAATATCGGGTAATGATACACGGTCTGGATTTAAGAAACGCTCAAAAAGTAAATCGTATTTAATAGGATCAATATTGGTAATCCATAAACAGTAAGCTACAGCAGAACCAGCTGCGGAACCACGACCAGGACCTACTGAAACTCCCATTTTACGAGCTTCTAAAATAAAATCCCATACAATTAAAAAATAACCAGGATACCCTGTCATTTCAATAATTGAGAGCTCAAAGTCTAATCTTTCTTGAGTGTTTGCATCTAGAACATCGCCATATCTTTTTTTAGCACCTTCAAAAGTTAGGTGTTTTAAATAAGCGTTTTCACCACGAACTCCACCATCAATTTCATCTTGTGGATCTATAAATTGTTCTGGAATGTCGAATTTTGGAAGTAATACATCGCGTGCTAAGGTGTACGTTTCAATTTTGTCTACTATTTCTTGAATATTGGTAATTGCTTCAGGAATATCTTTGAACAAACTTTTCATTTGTTCTTGAGATTTAAAATAGTATTCGTTATTTGGTAATCCGTATCTATAACCGCGGCCTCTTCCTTTTGGAGTAGCTACTTTTTCACCATCTTTTACGCATAATAATATGTCGTGTGCTTCGGCTTCATTTTGTGTAGTGTAAAAAGTATTGTTTGTTGCAATTAATTTTACATTATGTTTTTTAGAAAATTCTATTAAAACATCATTTACGTGATCTTCATTTTCTTGATTATGACGCATCAATTCTAAATAAAAATCATCGCCAAATTGTTCTTTCCACCAAATTAGTGCTTCTTCGGCCTGAACTTCACCTACGTTTAATATTTTACTAGGAATTTCTCCATATAAATTACCCGACAATACAATTAAGTCTTCTTTGTATTGTTCTATTATTTTTTTGTCAATTCTTGGCACATAATAAAAACCATCGGTATGTGAAAGCGATGACATTTTTGCCAAATTATGATAACCATTTTTGTTTTTTGCAAGTATAACTATCTGATATCCATTGTCTTTGTTGTTCTTATCTGTATGGTCTTCGCAAACATTAAATTCGCATCCTAAAATAGGAGTTAAAGTATTTATTGGAGATTCTCCTTCTTTTAAATTTTCGTTATGTTCTTTAGCCGTTTTGTTATATGCAATAGCTTCACGTACAAAATAAAACGCGCCCATCATATTTCCAGTATCCGTTAAGGCTACTGCAGGCATTTTTTGTTTTACCGCGTTGTTAATTAAATTACTAATACTTGAAGTTGATTGCAGTACTGAAAATTGACTATGACAATGTAAATGAGAAAATTGTGCATTTTTAAATTCGTCAATTACTTCTTCAGAATGAATTACCGGAGTTTCGGTTTTTGTTTCGGTTCTTTTAGCTAAGTTTTCACTTTCTTTTTTAAGGTTTAAATGTTTTAAACCTACTATATTAATAGGTGAAGGGTTTTTAGCATTAAAGTTTTGAAAGTATTCTGCAGGAACATCTAATTCCTCTTTTGTAAAAATACGTAGCCTAATTAATTCTAAAAAGCAACGTGTTGTTGCTTCTACATCGGCAGTTGCATTATGTGCCTCATTAAAAGGTGTACCAAATAAATGCTGATGTAGTTCTGTTAATGTTGGTAATTTAAATTTTCCGCCTCTTCCACCTGGTAATTGGCATAAAGTTGCGGTTACTTCTGTACAAGTATCTAAAACGGGTAAATCATTTAAAGGAGTAGCAACGTCAACTCTAAAATATTCGCACCCCATAATATTTAGGTCGAATTTTACATTTTGCCCTACAATAAATTTTGATTTTGAAAGCGCTTCATTAAATAGGTATAAAACTTTTTCTAAATCTTCACCTTTTTCGTCAGCTAACTGTGTAGAAATACCATGAATTTGCTCGGCATCATATGGAATATTAAAACCTTCAGGTTTAATTAAAAAATCCTGGTGTTCAATTAATTCGCCATATTCATTATGTAATTGCCAAGCTATTTGTACACATCTAGGCCAATTATCTGTATCTGTAATTGGTGCATTCCAGCTTTTAGGTAAACCGGTGGTTTCAGTGTCAAAAATTAAAAACATGTGCTAAGTAGTTGCTTGAAAATATGAATTTTTAAAAGTAAGACTTTTAATATTTTTAGGTTTAAATATTGCTATTTTTTTATTAACAATCAAAATAAGTTAATTTTTAACGTGTGGTTTAATTTAAATATTTAACAAAACCAATATAAAATGTTAAATTTTACGAATACGTTTTTTTTTCTTTTAAAAGCTAATATTAATCATATTTTAAAACTTTTTTAAAATATAATTTTACCGCTCCAAGTTACAACATGTGTAAAATTATGGAAAATAATGAAGAAAGTAATGAAAGTGAAATTAGTTTGAGTTCAATAAAACATGAGGGGGTAATTTCAAAAGTAAACCCTAACGGATATGTAATTTCTTTAAAAGGTAATTTTAATTGTGAAGGTTGCAAAGCAAAATCTGCTTGTGGCGTTTCAGAGTCTAATGATAAAGAAATAGAAATTTTCGATTCTAATGAATTATATAATTTAAATGAATCTGTAACTGTTAGTTTAAAAAAGGACTTAGGGTTAAAAGCGGTTTTTTGGGCCTATATATTACCTTTTATTTTAATGATGTTTACGCTTGTAATTTCTTCTTACTTTTTTGCAGAATGGATTGCTGGAATTCTTTCACTTTGTGTTCTTGGTCCTTATTATTTAATGCTTTTTATTTTCAATAATAAATTTAAAAAAGCCTTTAAACTTTCAATATTAAAATATAATTAAAAATGAGTGAATCAGTTTTATATAGCGTTTTGTTGTTGGTTTCTTTAGGAATAATTGCAGCCGTGGTGTTGTATTTTGTTTCTAAGAAATTTTATGTGTATGAGAATCCATTAATTGCCGAGGTTGATGAGTTATTACCAGGAGCAAATTGTGCTGGTTGTGGTTCTCCAGGATGTAAATCTTTTGCTGAAAAGTTAGTAAATACAGAAGATATTTCAAACTTATTTTGTCCTGTTGGAGGAAATGATGTAATGAAATTAGTTGCTGCCAAATTAGGTAAAGAAGTTGCAGAAAAAGATCCAACGGTTGCTGTTTTACGTTGCCAAGGAAGTTGTGATGTCCGT
>NZ_JBFHHX010000208.1:0-4174 GCF_041596795.1 Lutibacter sp. | reverse complement strand
TTCTAAAAGCCTTGGCACCACAGGAATAAAATGAGGTTTTACTTCTTTTAAATTATCGCCCAATTTATCAATAGACTCGGCAAAATAAATTTCAAATCCCATCATTTGATAATAATACAAAGCAAATCTTTCAAATATGTGGCAAATAGGTAAATAACTTAAAACCCTATGTTTTTCTGAATCAAAGTCTAAAGCATTTGCACTTACCAATGTATTTTGAACTATATTATTATGTGATAACATAACACCTTTTGGCGTTCCTGTTGTTCCTGAAGTATAAATTATAGTTGCTAAATTTGATGGAAGAACAGCATCTTTTAACTTATCTACTTCGTTTTGATTGGATGTGTCTTCACCTAATTTTAATAAGGATTCCCAACTTGAAACATTTTGAATAGTATCAAAAGAATAAATATCAGATAAACTAGTTTCTTCTTTAATTTTAAATACTTTATCATACAATATTTTGTCTGATACAAAACACAAAGAAGCATCGGAATGGTTTATGATATATTGATAATCTGTTGATGATATAGTTGGGTACAAAGGCACATTTATAGCTCCAATTTGTAAAATTGCTATATCTAAAATACTCCATTCTACTCTGTTGTTGGTGGTTACAACGGCAATTTTATCTGTTGGTTTAACTCCTAAACGCAATAGCGCTCGACTGATAGTATTTGCTTGTTGCAGGTATTGCTCTGTAGAAATAGCAACCCAATTACCCTGAATTTTTGAGTTAAAACACTTTAATTGAGGTTTAGTTTTCAATTGATTGTAAGCAAAATCAAACAATCGAGTTATTTTCGTTGTCATAATATATATTTGGTAACATGCAAATTATAAATAAAAAACGAATTTGCAAAACGAAATTTTTAACCTAGAAATTAAGCTTAAAATTAGATGGAATTTTATTTTAAGATTTAAATCTGATTTAGATTACCAAGTAGTTTAATATAGTGTTTTTTTAATCGTCGCTTTCCTCAGCACGTTCTAATAATTTATCATTAAAATTTTTAGTTCCTTTAGCGCCTAGTTTTCTAATACTTTCTACTTTTCTAATTAAATTTCCTGCGCCAGTTAATTTTTTCATTGTACCATCATAAGAACCTTGTACGGTTTTTAACTGATTTCCTACTTTAATTAAATCATCAGTTAAATTCACAAACTGGTCATATAAACGTCCGGCTTGTAAGGCAATTTCAATAGCGTTTTTTTGTTGTTTTTCGTTGTTCCACATACTATCTATAGTACGTAGAGTTGCCAAAAGGGTAGTAGGAGTAACAATTACAATATTTTTTTCAAAAGCTTTGTTATATAGCTGATTATCATTGTTTAAAGCAACTGCAAAAGCAGGTTCAATTGGTATAAAAAGCAATACAAAATCTGGTGAATCTATTTTGTAAATATCTTCATATTTCTTTTCACTTAATTGTTCAATATGTCTTTTTAAAGAGTTTACATGTTCTTTAATAAATTGTGCTTTTTGTGATTCATCATCAGAATTTACATATTGCTCATAAGCTGTTAAAGATACTTTTGAGTCGATAATCATTTTCTTTTCATCTGGTAAATGAATAACTACATCGGGCATAATGCGTTTACCTTCATCATTTACAAAACTTTGTTGCACAAAATATTCGCTATTTTTTTCTAAACCAGACTTTTCTAATACACGTTCTAAAACCAATTCTCCCCAGTTTCCTTGCATTTTACTATCGCCTTTTAATGCCTTTGTTAGGTTAATGGTTTCTTTACTCATTTGTAAGTTTAAATCTTTTAAACCAACAATTTGTTGACGTAATGCGGCGTGATAATCAATACTTTCTTTATGTGTTTCTTCAACTTTTCTCTCAAAAGTTTGTATTTTTTCTTGAAGCGGATTTAAAATAGTTTTTAAGTTTTCTTTATTTTGTTCCGTAAATTTATTCGATTTTTCTTCCAATATTTTATTGGCCAATATTTCAAAATCTTTCGAAAATTTTTCTTGTAATTTTTCTACTTCATTTTTATTTTCTTGTAATTTTTCTTCAAGGTTTTTAAGTTCAGATATTTTCTGATTGTACAACAAATCAAGTTGATGTTTTTGAGAGCTTAAATTATTTTTTTCCTCATTTAATGTGTTTAAAACTAGTTTTGTAGCTTCTTTCTCTTCAAGTAATAGTTTATTTCTAATATCAAGTTCTGAAGTTAGTTTTTCTAAGGTGTTTTTAGTTAATAATTTACCAATTATAAAACCAATGGCTAAAAAAAGTACCGCTATAATTACGTATAAAAAAGTAGTTGTCATTTCAATTTTTATTAGGTTACTAAATTAAGTGTTTTATATTTGCTGTAATAATTACTGTTAAAAAATAAGAAAGTAGTTATTAACAACCTTATGAAATTATTTGCAAAATTTATACTCCACACAATATTAGGATGGAAAATAGAAGGAAACTATCCAAAACATTTAAAAAAATATGTTATAATAGCTGCTCCTCATACGCATTGGCAAGATTTTCCTATAGCTATATTGTCTAAGTGGGCTAAACAAGCGGAAATAAATTTTATTGGTAAAGCTTCGTTATTTAAACCTCCGTTTGGATTTATTTTTAGATGGTTAGGCGGAACACCTGTAAACAGAAGTGAGAGTACCAATAAAGTACAAGCTATTGTAAATGTTTTTAATGAAAATGAAAATTTTGTTTTAGCATTATCTCCAGAAGGAACACGTAAAAGAATTGAAGAATGGAAAACCGGATTTTATTATATTGCAAAAGGTGCAAACGTGCCAATAGTAATGGCCACATTAGATTTTGGAACTAAAAAAGTGAAAATTTCTGAACCTTATTATTTAACAGATAATATGGAGAACGACTTTAATAATTTCTATAATTTTTTTAGAGGTGTTAAAGGTAAAGTTCCTGAAAATTTTAATCTGTAGTAGCTATTTATAAAAACTAAAAAACGTTATTCTGAATATATTTCAGAATATTATTGCTTTGATTGTTAATTAATTATGTCGACCTGAAACAAGTTCAGGTCGACAATATTTTTTATATAAATAGCTTTTTAAATTATAGTTTATCCTTTATAAAAAGGTAGTTTTACTACAATTGCAGGTATAGCTTTATTTCTAATTTGAATAAAAATTTCCGTTCCAATTTTAGAGTGCTCTTTAGTAACATAACCCATTCCAATTCCTTTTTTAAGTGATGGACTCATAGTTCCAGAGGTTACTTCTCCAATAACAGTATTATTAGTATCAACAATTTCGTAACCGTGACGTGGAATTCCTTTGTCAGAAATTTCAAAGGCAACTAATTTTTTTGTTACACCAGTTTCTTTTTGGGTTTTTAAATTTTCTGAATTTATAAAATCTTTGGTAAATTTAGTAATCCAACCTAAACCAGCTTCAATAGGCGATGTTGTATCATTAATATCATTTCCATACAAACAAAAGCCCATTTCTAAACGCAACGTATCTCTGGCAGCCAACCCAATTGGTTTAATTCCAAATTTTTCACCTACTTTAAAAACTTCGTTCCAAATATGTTCGGCATCTTTATTTTTAAAATAAATTTCAAATCCACCAGAGCCAGTATAACCCGTTGCAGAAACAATTACATTTTCAACACCAGCAAAAGTACCAATTGCAAAATTGTAATATTTCATATTAAATAAATCTAAATTAGTTAAAGGTTGTAATGCTTCGGCAGCGTCTGGACCTTGAATTGCCAACAAAGAAATTTCATCAGATTTGTTAATCATTTCTACACCTAAATTATTGTGTTTAGAAATCCAATTCCAATCTTTTTCTATGTTAGAAGCATTTACAACTAACATATACTCTTCATTTCCAATTCTATACACTAATAAATCATCTACAATTCCACCATCAGTATTTGGCATACAACTATATTGTATTTTACCATCGTGAAGTACAGAAGCATCGTTAGAAGTTACTTTCTGAATTAATTTTAAAGCATTTTTTCCTTTTAAATAAAATTCGCCCATATGAGAAACGTCAAAAACGCCAACACTGTTTCTTACAGTTTCGTGTTCTATATTAATTCCTTCATATTGTACCGGCATATTATAACCTGCAAAAGGTACCATTTTTGCACCTAAAGATTCATGAATATGTGTTAATGCTGTATTTTTCATTTACTATAATTTTGAAGCAAAAATA
>NZ_JBFHHX010000207.1:0-4199 GCF_041596795.1 Lutibacter sp. | reverse complement strand
TAATAAAACCGTTGAAGAAAGGGTTTTATCGGCAAAACACCAAGCATATATTGCGTTAGGAAATTTAATGACAGTATGTGCTATTGAAAAAATTGACGCGTGTCCGCTTGAAGGTTTTATACCTGCAAAAGTTGATGAACTCTTAAATTTAAAAGCTTTAAATTTATCATCTGTGCTATTATTACCAGTTGGAATTAGAGCCGATGATGATATAATGAGTACTATGAAAAAGGTTAGAAAACCTTTAAGTGAAATGATTATTAACATTTCAGAAAATAAATCAAACTAAAAATATTAAAAATAATTATGAGTAAAGAAGTTAGAGCCCTTGAGCCAAAAGAATTATGGAATAATTTTGCAAATTTAAATGCTGTACCAAGAGGATCAAAAAAAGAAGAAAAAGTTATCCAATTTATGGCCGACTTTGGGAAAAAGTTAAATTTAAAAACTACCATAGATCCTGTTGGAAATGTAATAATAAAAAAACCAGCTACTAAAGGAATGGAAAGCAGAAAAACAGTTGTGCTGCAATCTCATTTAGATATGGTTCATCAAAAAAACTCCAATACAAATTTTGATTTTGATACAGAAGGAATTAAAATGATAATTGATGGTGATTGGGTAAAAGCAGATGGAACTACATTAGGCGCTGACAATGGTTTAGGAGTTGCAGCAATTATGGCAATTTTAGAATCTACAACTATCCAACATCCAGCATTAGAAGCATTATTTACTATTGATGAAGAAACTGGAATGACTGGCGCAATGGGTTTACAAGCTGGTTATTTAGAGGGAGAAATATTATTAAATTTAGATACTGAAGAAGATGATGAAATTGATATAGGATGCGCTGGAGGAATTGACGTTACTGCACAAAACCCGTACAACGCAGTTAATTCACCTAGTAATAGTGTTGGAATTTCAATTTCAGTTACAGGTTTAACAGGCGGGCATTCTGGAATGGATATCCACAAAGGATTAGGAAATGCCAACAAAATTATGAATCGCCTTTTATTTGGTTCTCAAGAATATATACGCGTATCTGAAATAGATGGTGGAAGTTTAAGAAATGCTATTCCTAGAGAAAGTTTTGCACTTGTATCGGTAAAAGAATTGTATAAAGATCAATTTTTAAAAGTAATTACAAAAATTGCTAAAGAAATAAAAGCAGAACAAAAAATAGTAGATCCAAATTTAGAAATTACATTTATTGAAACTGCTGTTCCTAAAAAAGTAATGACTTCAATAAGTCAAAATACCTTGATAAAAACTTTATACGCATTACATAATGGAGTGTATAGAATGAGTCCTGATATGAAAGATTTAGTTGAAACATCTAACAATATTGCTCGTGTAATTGTAAAGGAAGAATTGATTAAAATATTATGTTTAACACGTTCATCGGTTGAAAGTTCTAAATTTGATTTGGCTAATATGTTAAAATCAACATTTGAATTAAGTGGATTTAAAGTTACGCTAGCCGGATCATACCCAGGATGGAAACCAAATGTAGACTCTCCTATTTTAAAAGTTTTAACAGATACGTATCAAAAACTTTTTAATGAAAATGCAAATGTTGTTGCTTGTCACGCTGGTTTAGAATGTGGAATTTTAGGAACAAACTATCCTGAAATGGATATGATTTCATTTGGACCAACTATACAAGGAGCTCATTCTCCAGACGAAAGAGCTAGTATAAAATCAAGTCAAAAATTTTGGAAATTTTTACTTAACATACTGGAAAACATCCAATTTAAAAAATAATATTACAAAAAGAGGTTAAAAATTTTTAACCTCTTTTTTTTTATGGCTTTGTTAACAATATTCCCTTTTATAAACCATAAATAATTGTATTTTTACAGCTTAAATAAACTTGATAATCTTCAATGGGAAAAATTATTGCAATTGCCAATCAAAAAGGCGGTGTTGGCAAAACAACAACAACAGTAAATTTAGCTGCTGCACTGGGTGTTTTAGAAAAAAAAGTGTTGTTAATTGATGCTGATCCTCAAGCAAATGCTTCATCGGGGTTAGGTATTAATGTTGACGAAGTTGAATTAGGAACCTACCAATTATTAGAACATGCAACTACAGCAAAAGAAGCTGCAATTGCAACAAATTCTCCAAATGTAGAGCTTATTCCTGCGCATATTGATTTAGTTGCTATTGAAATTGAATTAGTTGATAAACCAAATCGTGAATACATGCTAAAAGAAATGTTGAAAGACGTTAAAGATGATTACGATTTTATTTTAATTGATTGTGCTCCATCATTAGGATTAATTACCTTAAACTCTTTAGTTGCAGCAGATTCGGTTATTATTCCAATTCAATGTGAATATTATGCACTAGAAGGATTGGGTAAATTATTAAACACCATAAAAAGTGTTCAAAAAATTCATAACCCAAATTTAGATATTGAAGGATTGTTATTAACAATGTACGATTCGCGTTTACGCCTATCAAATCAGGTTGTTGAAGAAGTAAATAAACACTTCCAAGATATGGTGTTTAAAACAGTTATTCAAAGAAATGTTAGGTTAAGTGAAGCTCCAAGTTTTGGCGAAAGTATTATATCTTATGACGCTACAAGTAAAGGCGCAGTAAATTATATTAACTTAGCAAACGAAATATTAAAACAGAATAAAAATGGCAAAGGCAATTAAAAAACAAGCACTTGGAAGAGGATTATCTGCCTTATTAAAAGAAACAAATTCAGATATAAATTCTGCTGAAGATAAATTTGCTGACAAACTTGTTGGTAATATTTTAGAAATTGATTTAGAATCTATAGAAGTTAATCCATACCAACCAAGAAGTTATTTTAACGAAGAAGCTTTACAAGAATTAGCCACTTCTATTAAAGAATTAGGCGTAATTCAACCAATTACAGTTCGTAAATTTGAAGGAAATAAATTTCAATTAGTTTCAGGTGAAAGAAGATTTAGAGCTTCTAAATTAATAGGAAACACAACTATACCAGCATACATTAGACTTGCCAATGATCAAGAAATGTTGGAAATGGCTTTGGTTGAAAACATACAACGTAAAGATTTAGATCCTATTGAAGTTGCACTTACATACCAACGTTTAATTGATGAAATAGATTTAACCCAAGAAGAAATGAGTGCCCGCGTTGGTAAAAAACGTTCTACAATTAGCAATTACTTAAGGTTGTTAAAATTAGATCCAATTATTCAAACAGGAATGCGCGATGGCTTTTTATCTATGGGACACGGAAGAGCATTAATAAATGTTGAAGATCCTGAAGAACAATTAAGTATTTACGAAAAAATAATTGAACAAAAATTATCTGTTCGTCAAACAGAGCAATTGGTAAAAGATGGAAAAGAAACACCGTTAAAAGTAATTGCAAAACCATCAGTTCAAAATAAAGTTGCTCCAGAATTTATCTCAAATGGTTTAAAAACCTTTAGTGCCTATTTTGGACATAAAATAGATGTTAAATTATCTGGGGCTGACAAAGGAAAAATTTTAATTCCTTTTCATTCTGAAGAAGATTTTAACAGAATTAAAAAACTATTAGAATAGTGTTTAAAAAACATCTGTACATATTTAGTATTGTTTTAATCATTTTCAATTTTAAGTGTTATTCTCAAAAAGATGAAGACCTACAAATTAAAATTAAAGATACCATTTTAAAACCTTACACATTTAATCCATTATCTCCGGCGAAAGCAGCCTTTTATTCTGCAATTTTACCAGGATTAGGACAAGCATATAACAAAAAGTATTGGAAAATACCATTGATATATGGTGCGTTAGGAAGTGGTATTTTAGTATATGATTATAATAATAAATATTATAACAAAGCTAGAACCGCCTATAAACTAAGACTTAACGGTAAACCAGATGACTATGATGGTTTAGGTGATAACATTTATTTATCAACAACAGCATTAGAAAGCGCACAAGAAAGCTATAAAAAAGACAGAGATTTATCGCTACTTGTAACTATTGGCTTATACTTTTTACAAATTATTGAAGCCAGCACAAATGCTCACTTATTACAACATAACGTAGACGATAATTTAACTTTTTCACCTCAAATAATACAAAATTCAGTTACCAACAAATCTATTGTTGGCGCCTCTATAAATTTTAACTTTTAATAATGAAAATAGCACTTTTAGGTTACGGAAGAATGGGGAAAACAATTGAACAAATTGCTTTGCAAC
>NZ_JBFHHX010000206.1:0-4212 GCF_041596795.1 Lutibacter sp. | reverse complement strand
TGGTTGGTCAAAATTTGCTTTTATTCCGTAAACGTTATTTAAAGTCCAATCTATTGTTGCCAAGTGTAATTCTCCCTGACATGAAAGTATTAATTGTTTTAATTCTTTCATATATTGGATAGAAACAGTTGGATCTTGACTATGAATTTTTTTAAGCGCTTCGTTTAATTTTTCTTCATCATTTTTATCAGCGGCAGTTACTGCTTTTGTAATTCTAGGTTCTGGATATACAATTGGTTTAATGGTAATATCAGATCCTTTTGTTCTAAGCGTATCGTTTGTTTCGGTAAATTTTAATTTTAGTGTTGCACCAATATCACCAGCACTTAATTTTTCAACTGGTTCTCTGTTTTTTCCATCCATAATGTACAATTGATTTAAGGTTTCAATTTCATCATTTCTGGAGTTTTCTAATTTATCGTTTTGTTTAACTTCTCCCGATTTTACTTTAAAGAAACTTATTTGACCTAAGTTTGGTTCGTATAAGGTTTTAAAAACAAAAAGAGAAGTAGGTGCATCAATTTTACATTCAACTATTTTTCCTTCAACACTTTGTTCAGGTTTTAAATCGGCAGCAGATGGCGCAACATTATCTATAAAGCCCATTAAACGTCCGCTTCCCATATCTTTTAATGCAGAAATACAAAATACTGGGAATAATTCATGGTTTAACATACCTTTTTTAATTCCTTCACGCATTTCATCTTCGTTTAGCGTGCCTTTATCAAAATACAGTTCCATTAAAGCTTCATCATTTTCAGCAGCTTTTTCTACCAATTCGTTATGTAATTCATTGGCTAACTCTAGTTGATCTTTAGGAATTTCTAATTTTTCAGGTTTTCCACCTTCAGGACCAAATTTGTACATTTTCATTTTTAGCACATCAATAATGCATTGTGCACCATCAACTACTAATGGATATTGAATTTTTACCGCATTGTTACCTACAAGGTTTACAATGCTTTTAAAACATTCGTCAAAATCGGTGTTTGGGTTGTCTATTTGGTTTACTACAAAAAGGGTAGGTTTTGAATAACGGTCTACATAATTCCAAATTATTTCGGTTCCAACTTCAACGCCTTGCTGCCCATTTATAACAGCAACAATAGAATCAGCAACACGCATTGTAGAAGCAATTTCACCTATAAAATCGTCTAATCCGGGAGTGTCTATAATGTTTATTTTGTAGTTGCGCCACTCAGTATGAAGCGGTGTGGCAAATATGGTAGTTTCTCTTTCTTGTTCAATTTCGTGGTAATCTGAAACGGTGTTTTTGTTTTCTACAGTACCACGGCGGTTGACTAAGCCAGCTTCAAAGAGCATTGTTTCTGCCAGTGTAGTTTTTCCGCATTTATTAGCTCCTACAAAGGCCACATTTTTAATGTGTTTATCATCGTATATTTTCATATTGTAATAATTTTATATAAATGGTTCTATAAATTTACAAACTTTTTTAGTTAAAAATATGATTTATGTTAGCTTTTGGTTGATGATTGATTGAAACTTTGAAAGGTTTTATGGTTTAAAGGATTTAAGGTTTAAAATTTAGAAGGTTTTTGGAGTAAAGAAGCTTTGGTTCAAAGAATAAAAGAGACAAAGTTTTATAGAGGTTTTATATTTCTTTTGATTTTTACTTCTCACATCTCAACACCTAAATTTACAGTTCATCGTAAAAAAAGCACAGTTCAGTAATTTTAAATTTTGTTTTTGATTAAATCGTAGCACTTTTGAAGTGTAAAATCAATTATAAACTTAAAAATTAGTACTATGCAACACGTAATTTTAACAATTGTTTTAGTGATTTCTTCAATTTTAATGGGAAATGCACAAGAAATTAATACAAAAGAAGCAGGTTTAGTTCATGTATCGGTTATTAATATTTTAAATGATACTGGCACTGTTCAATTTGCAGTTTTTAATAAAGAAAACTTTAGAAAACAACCACTATTTGCCAAATCATCAATTATTAAAGAAGGAGTGAGTTCGGTAGTTTTTGACAGTCTTCCGGTTGGTGAATATGCCATTATTTGTTATCACGATGAAAATGAAAATAACAAGCTAGATTTTGAAGTAAACGGAATGCCAAAAGAAAGTTACGGAACATCTAACAACGCGTTAAATTTTGGCCCACCACAATTTGAAGATGCAAAGTTTATTGTAGGAGCCGAAGCGTTAACTTTAGAAATTAAATTTTAAATTGCAGTAACATTTTAGCAATACATTTTTTATGAAAACCGAATTAAAATACTTATTAAAAATCTCATTAATTTTAGCTGTAGCAATATTTATTATTGAACGCTTATTAAGCGCAGATGGATTTAATTTAACCTTTAATGAGTTGGTAAAGGTATTTGGTATTCATTTTATGTATGCTTTAGTATTAACTGTTATAAATGCCTATTTTTTTCATTTTTTAGATAAAATAGTTACCTGGAAGGAGCGTCCTAAACAACGTTTGATTTATGGCGCAATAGGATCAATTTTAGCTACAATGGTTGGATTGGTGGTGCTACGTTTTGTAACCATCGTTTTTATTTCGGCAAAGCCAGTAGCAGACTTTTTTAATGATCCGTATGCTGTAAACTATTATGTGTTTAGTTTGGTTATAACGCTTATTGTAAGTTTAATTTTTCACGCTATATTTTTCTATAAAGCATTAAACGAGAATAAAGTAAAGGAACAAGAAATTGTTGCAAAAACAGAAACTGCAAAATTCGAATCGCTAAAAAGTCAGATTGATCCACATTTTTTATTTAATAGCTTAAATGTATTAACATCATTAATAGGAGAAAACCCAAAACAGGCAGAAAAGTTTACCACTAAATTATCTAAAGTTTATAGATATGTTTTAGAGCAAAAAAGTAAAGATTTAATAGAATTGGATGAAGAGTTAGCATTTGCCAAATCGTATATGGAATTAATAAAAATGCGTTTTGAAAATGCTGTAACCTTTGAAATTCCAGAAAAAGCGAGTAATGCCGAATTTAAAATTATTCCTTTATCGTTACAGCTTTTGTTAGAAAACACCATTAAACATAATGTGGTTTCAGAAGAGAATCCGTTAACCATAAAAATTGAAGAAAAAGATGGCTATTTATTGGTAACCAATAATTTTAATCCTAAATCTACTATAGAAAAAGGAACAAAAGTAGGATTGCAAAATATTGTAGATAGATATCATTTATTAACCCTTAAAAAGGTAGAAATTACAAAAACAGCAGAGAGTTTTACAGTAAAACTACCATTATTAACTCAAAAAACAAGTACAATGAGAGCAACAGAAACACATCAGAATAATAAATATATAAGAGCAGTAGAACGCGTAGAAGAAATTAAAGGCTTTTATAGCAGTTTAATAGCCTATTGTTTAGTAATACCATTTTTAATTTATATCAATTTGGAATACGTACCACAATTTCATTGGTTTTGGTTTCCAATAATGGGTTGGGGAATAGGTTTGGTTTTTTCAGGATTTAAAGCCTTTGCATACAATCCGTTTTTAGGAAAAAATTGGGAGGAACGAAAAATTCAAGAGTTTATGAATGAAGATAAAAAACAGTATTGGGAGTAGTAAAAAAGTTTAAAAGTTACTAGGTTTAAGGTTGTTAGTAAGTCAGCATTAAAGTCAAAAATAATAACAGTATAAATTTTCAATAAAATGTTAAAGCAATATACACAAGAAGAAAAATATTTAAGGGCAAAAAAAAGAGTTGATGCCATAAAAGGTTTTTACGCAAATTTATTAGCGTATTGTTTAGTAATTCCTTTTTTATTTTTCATAAATTATAGAACATCTCCTGGCTACTTTTGGTTTTGGTGGCCAATGATAGGTTGGGGAATAGGTTTAGGATTTCACGCTTTTGGTGTTTTTGGAAAGAATTTAATTTTTGGAAAAGATTGGGAAGAGCGAAAAATTAAAGAATTGATGGATAAAGATAAATTTTAAAAAAATAATACGATGGAAAATTCAAATTTAGAAGAGCAAAAGTATATACGAGCAAAAAAGAAAGTAAAAGCAATTAAAGGTTTTTATGTTCACTTAGTAGTTTATTTAATAGTAAATGCATTTTTAATTATTATGCAATTAGCAACCAATGATGGTTGGAGTCATTTTTGGGAATGGTCGACCTATAATACAGCTATTTTTTGGGGAATAGGAATTGTATTTCACGCATTTAATGTTTTTGGAATGAAATTTTTATTAGGTGCTGA
>NZ_JBFHHX010000205.1:0-4225 GCF_041596795.1 Lutibacter sp. | reverse complement strand
TTTTTGGTCTTGTACTGAACTTGCATAAGGATGCATTACTTGCGCCCAACCAGTTAAACCTGGCTTAATTACATGGCGCATTGCATAATAGGGAATCTCTTGCTCTAACTGATGTACAAATTCTGGTCTTTCTGGTCTAGGACCAATTAAACTTATTTCCCCTTTTAGTACATTTATAAATTGCGGCATTTCATCAATTCTAGTTTTTCTAAGAATTCTACCAAATTTAGTAACACGCACATCATTTTTTTGAGCCCAAACAGCACCACCCTTTTCTGCATCAGATACCATGGATCTAAATTTAATAATATTGAAATCCTCGCCTCTTTTCCCTATTCGTTTTTGTGTGTACAACAATGCACCCCTATTTCCAATTAAATTTCCTAAAATTACAAGTGGAGCAACAAAAATGAAGCATAAAATTCCTATTATAGAAACTAAAATATCTAATATTCTATGGAAAGAGACATACAAGTTATTTTCCTGACTTTTACTAAAGGTAAAATAGTTATAAAAATCAAAAGCTAATTTATTTTCAGAAATTCGGAACGTTTCATTTTCAATAAAACTATCTACACTTTTAATACTTAATCCTTTTTCAAATAATGCAATTAACTGACTATTCACCTTTTTAGTAATTAACTTACCTTTTTCAGAGGTTACAATTATTTCATTTATAGCAAATTTCTTTACCAAAGCTGCAATATCTGCGTTTTCCACAGTAACAAATTCTAAGGTATCATTATTAATTGGTTCAGAAGAAATATAACATTTTATATTGTTTACTTCAATGTTTTCTTTACACATTAACACCCTTTCAATTTCGTCTTTTTCAGCTATTAGCAATATATTTTTAAAAAAACGAGGCGAAAAAATAAATTGAATGTAAATAAATCTATTTAGTAATATTGATGCCAGTAATACTCCGAAGAAATACAATATTTGCAATCTGTTTTGAGGAAGTAATGGCGAATAATAAGGTGTAAAAACATAAAACAGCGTTGCAAAAACAACCGTAAGTAGTGTACTTTTAATGGTTAAGTATTTATCACTGGCAACTTTTAAATTATACATTTCAAATATTTGACCAAAAAATAAGATATACATACTCAACGAAATAATCCATGTAACAATTTGCGGACTATTAAAATTGAAATACTGATATTCAGTAAACAAACTAACTATATAAAAACTGATAATAGGAAATAAAATATCTAAAACACGTAGATAAATTTTACGTTCTGAAATAGAAAAATGAGTTGTTGTGTTTGGCATTTAAAAGAGTTTCCTGTAAAAAGTAAAAATAAAGAAATTAACCAATACTTTACCCATAATATTTTTTAATTCCGCAATACATCCAAATACTAAAATAATATGTTGTTTTTATAAAAGAAATACCTTCAACATTTCTATAAAAATTCCATTGATGTTTCAATAATTTAAATTTATTTCTTGAATGTGATTTTTCCCGAATTCTATAAATTGCTAATGGTTCTTTTATTCCAACTGCATATTCTATCAATTTTAAATATTGTAACCATAAACCCATATCTTGTCTGTACCTAACCTCTGGCATTTTATATTTGCCTAACTTTTCAATATTTATAAAAGCAGTTAAACAACTTATTGAGTTTTGCTTTAAAATATCATCATAAGTAACTTTATTGGGTACTATAAAATCATTAAATTTTGGATTTAAATTTTCATCATAGCAATGATACGAAGCAAACACAAAACCCTCTGATTCTTGTTCTTGTTTAATTGAAATTTCTATAAAATTGGGCTTCCATAAATCATCAGAGTCTATAAAAGTCATAAAAGAGCCTTTTGCCATCTCAATTCCTGTATTACGACAAATGGCTGGTCCTGAATTTTGCTCTAATTTAATTAATTGAATACGCGAATCTATTGCCGTAAATTTCTCAATAATTTCAACGGAATTATCTGTGGAACAATCATCAATAATTAACCATTCCCAATTCTTATACGTCTGATTTTGTACACTTTCTATAGTACGCAAAATAAATTTACCTGAATTAAAATTTGGTGTTATAACTGATATTAGTGGCGTATTCATTTAATTATAGGGTTGAAATAAAACTTTCTTGTTTTTTTGAGGTTGTTGTAAAATGTTGGTTACTTTTAATTTCATAAACTATATCATTCTCAAAATAAGCAATAATTTCTTGACTTAAATACTGTTGTTGAAGGCCGGTTAACTGTTGCTCTATTAAAAAAGTTAAGTGTCCTTTTTTATGCTGCTGCACCTGATAATTTAAATACAATTGATGCTTTTGTCCTAAATTTTTAAAAATATAATAAAAATATAAACTTGGAAACTCTGCTGTTCTACCATATATAATTTTTCCAATTCTCCCTGTAACTTCCTTAATTACTTGATGTTTCATTCCACAAGAACAAGTACCCTCAGTAGTATCCAAAATAACATAATCTCCTAATTTATAACGAATTATAGGAAATGAAGTTTGTTGTAAATTGGTTACAACTAATTCCTTATTTATTTCTTCTACTATAACCCCTTCCATGTTTATGTGCATTTTTCCTTTTGGGCATTCAAACGCAATAATACCTGTTTCAGCGGCACCATATTCATTAATAATTGGAACGCCAAACGCCTTTTTTACAGCATCTTGATAGGCTACAAACACTTTTTCAGAAGTTCCCTTAACCATTTTAATTTTTTTTGGTTTTTCAAGTTGATGGGCATTATAAATTTTAGCAACTTCATAAATCATAGAAGAATATCCATGAATATAGGTAACGCTATTTATTTTTGGAATCATTTTTTTTATAACAACCTCTTTAAAACTAAAAATTCTAAACCTATTTTGTAAACCATCTAAAATCTTACATTTTAATTTGGATAAAAACGAAAATTGAAATCCCCAAAAATATAAATTTCTTTCCCAAGGTTTAACATTAAACCAAGAATACCCTCTAAAAATACTGGCTCGGTTAAACGAATCTGCATGTTCATCTTTCCAAAAAGTTAAAGAGGTTCCGGAGGTTCCTGAAGTAGACGCTTTAAATTTTTTTTGATTATTTTTTGATGAATGTATTGCCGTATTATAAGCAATCAATTGTTCTTTTGTAATAATTGGAATTTTTTTAATATCAGCTAAAGTCACTATATCACTAGGCTTTAAACCAGCTTTATCAAAAGAATTTTTATAAAAAGTTGTGTTAGCGTAACAATACGCCACCAATTCTTTTAATTTAGTTAATTGGTAATACTCTAACTCTTTTAATGACCATTTTTCTGAATCTTTCAAAAACAAATAATTTTTTGTTAATGATGGATTTCTAAAAAACTGACCAATTTTAAAAATTAATTTATATACCATTATTGCAACACATTTAACCACATTTGTTGTACTGCTTTTTCATCATATTGTGCTACTTGCTCTCTAGCATTTTTAGACAATCTTGCTCCAATTTCCGGATTTTTAATAATTGCTTTTATAGCCTCCGCCATTTCACAAGCATTATTTTTAGCAACCAATATACCCGATTTATTATGATGAATTAAATGACGCATTCCACCAACATTGGTAGATATTACAGGAAATCCTAAAGCCATTGCTTCAATTACACTCACAGGCATATTGTCAAAATTAGAGGTATTTATAAAATAATTATATGCTGTTGCTTTCTTAATCCAATTTTCTTTCGTCATTAAACCTGTAAATTCAATACTATTTTCTATACCCTTTTGTTTTGCGAAATTTTTAATAGCGTTTAACGATCTATCTTTATCAGGGCCTATCATGCACAATTCAGCATTTGGGTAATCCTTTTGCAATAAAATAAGCACTTCAACCGCCATTTTTGGATTGTATATCTGATCAAAAGCACGTACCCATAATAGTTTCGGTGCTATTTCCCTTTCTTTAAATGGATATAAATTTAAACAAATAGCATTAGGAATTACCATAGTTTTAAAACCAACAGCATTAAATACAGTTGCTAAATATAATGAAGGTGAAATATTTCTATAAGAATTTTTAAAAATATATTTTGAAAGCAACGGACTTTTTTTGAGTCGTTCTGGTAAATTCCCTCCATGTAAAATTGGAATATATGCTATTTTCAACAATCTTGCCAATTGAGCAATAAAAAAAGCATAATAAAAATTAGTGGTACTATAGGTATCTATTAAAATATAGTCTGCTTTTTTATGCTTTAGCACACCAAAAATCATAGC
>NZ_JBFHHX010000204.1:0-4228 GCF_041596795.1 Lutibacter sp. | reverse complement strand
TTATGAAAAAATTATATTTCTTATTATTTTTAATGGTATTACTTACTTTTCAAGCAAATTCTCAAACAAAAACTAACAAAACAATGGTTAAAAAAGTTACTAAAACTGAAGCCGAGTGGAAAAAAGAATTATCACCGCAACAATATTACATACTGCGTGAAAAAGGAACAGACCCAGCAAGTTCTGGTGGCTTAACCTCTCATTTTGAGAAAGGAACTTACCATTGTGCTGCTTGTAATTTACAATTATTTAAATCTAATAGTAAATTTGAATCACATTGTGGTTGGCCTTCTTTTGATGATGCTATAAAAGGAACTGTCGAATTTGTTTTGGATAAATCGCACGGAATGATTAGAACTGAAATTATTTGCGCTTCGTGTGGTGGACATTTAGGTCATATTTTTAACGATGGACCAAAAGAAACTACTGGGCAACGTTATTGTGTTAATACAACATCAATAAAATTTGTTAAAGGAGAAAAGTAATTTTTGATAATTCTAAGAAATATTAAAACTAAAAAAAGGTTGTTCTATAAAGTATAAATTTATAGAAGCAACCTTTTTACAAAAAAAATAAATTATATTTTTATTTCACTTCCAACAAAACCGGCTCTGGTATAACAATTTTATCGCTATACATTTGCCATAATTTAAATCCACCAGCTAAGTTTAAAATAGTGTCAATATTATTTTGTTTCAATATTATCTCTGCTAAATACCCACGTAATCCTTTTTGACAAAATATTATAATTGGTTTATTTAATTTTTTAATAGTATCTATATTATTTCTAATATCATCTAAAGGAAAATTTAAAGCATTTGGAATAGTTCCTTTTTCAAATTCTGCGACTGTTCTAGTATCAATTAAGGTATAATGGCTTGTATTTTCATCAGTTAAAAAATCATCTAATTCCTCAACAGAAACCTGAATACTTTTATTATTTAACATATTTTCAGCTACAAAACTAGAAACTACCACAGGATCTTTTGCAGGTGAATATGGTGGTGCATAGGCTAAATCTAATTGCGCTAAATCAGTAATTTTTAATTTCGCATAAATTGCTGTACTTAAAACATCTACCCTTTTATCTACACCTACTTCACCAAATAATTCAGCACCTAAAATTTGTTCTGTTTCTGCGTGATAGTATATTTCAGTAATTAAATCCTTTTGATCTGGATAATAACTTGGCGTTGAACCAGCAATAGTTAAAACGGTTTTAAACGGTATTTCTAAGTTATTTAATGCTCTTGGATTTAAACCAGTGCGTGCCAAAGTATAATCAAAAACCTTTACAATGGCAGTTTTATACGCTCCTTTAAAATTAATAGTTCCGCCAACAGCATTTGCTCCAGCTGCTCTTCCTGCTTTGTTGGAATGCGTTCCTAACGGAAAATAATCAAATTCATTAGTTTGTAAATTTTTAATAGCCACATTATCTCCAGCTGCATACACATCTTTTATAGATGTTTCCATATGCTCATTTACTTTTAAAGCACCGTTTCCAATATGTTCTGCACCGTTTTCAATTAATAAATTGGTATTTGGTTTAATTCCAACACTTAAAATTACAAAATCGGTATTTATTGTTCTACCATCTTTTAATTTTACGGTAGAAATTTTCCAGTTTTCATCTAATTCAAATTCAGAAACTAAACCTGAAGTAATAACTTCTATACCTTTTTCTTTTAAAACTGTTTCTGCAAAATTTCCAAATTTTTGCTGCCACATATTTAAAATTTGGCTGTCACCTTCAATTAAAGTAACATTTTTACCTGCTTCTTTTAAATTTTCAGCAACTTCAACCCCAATAAGTCCAGCTCCAATAACTGTAACATGCTTTGAAGTAGCTGCTAAACCTTCAGTAGTAATTTTATCAAAATCAACCATACTTCTACAAGTAGACCAATTTGTTGCTTTTTCAATATTTTTAATTGGAGGAACAATTGATTTAGCTCCTGTTGCAAAAACTAATTTATCGTAACTATATTCACCTTTTGAAGAATAAACAATTTTATTTTGAGTATCAATTTTTACAATTTCCTCGTTTAATCTAACATCAATATTAAACCTGTTTTGTAATAATTCTGGTTTTACAACAATTAAATTATTTCTATCTTCAATAACACCTGAAAACGCATATGGCATTCCGCAAGTGGCATAACTTATATGTGCGCCTTTTTCAAAAAGGATTATTTCTGCATTTTCATCTTCTCTTCTAGCTTTTGCTGCAGCTGATGGCCCTGCTGATAAACCTCCTATTATAACTATTTTAGACATTTATTTATTTTTTAAAATCTGAGCAAATTTCACATGTTTTTTTAAACAAAAGGGTAATAAATATCACTAAAACGTTTTTGTAATTATAAGCACATAAAACCAAATTTAAATTTATATATCAATTTACATTTCAATAAAACAATTACTCAGTTTTTATTATATTTGTGAACTCTAAAAACGAAGCGAGAAACTATGTTTAATAATTTAAGTGATAAGTTAGATAAGGCCTTTCATGTATTAAAAGGTCACGGAAAAATTACAGAAGTAAATGTTGCTGAAACTCTAAAAGAAGTTAGAAGAGCTTTATTAGATGCCGATGTTAACTTTAAAATAGCCAAAAATTTTACAAATACTGTTAAAGAAAAAGCCATTGGACAAAATGTATTAACTACGTTAAACCCAGGCCAATTAATGGTAAAACTGGTAAAAGATGAATTAACTACCTTAATGGGTGGTGAAACCGTTGGTATAAATTTATCGGGTGCACCAACAGTAATTTTAATGTCTGGTTTACAAGGGTCTGGTAAAACTACCTTTTCTGGAAAATTAGCTAATTACTTAAAAACTAAAAAAACTAAACAAGTTTTATTAGTTGGTTGTGATGTATATCGTCCTGCAGCAATAAATCAGTTAAAAGTTGTTGGTGAACAAGTTGGTGTTGAAGTATATGCTGAAGAAGGAAATAAAAATCCGGTTGAAATTTCATTAAATGCCATAAAACATGCTAAAGCAACTGGTAAAAATGTTGTAATTATAGATACTGCTGGTCGTTTAGCTGTTGATGAAGAAATGATGAATGAAATTTCTAATATTCATAAAGCCGTAAATCCACAAGAAACCTTGTTTGTTGTAGATTCTATGACAGGGCAAGACGCTGTTAATACAGCAAAAGCTTTTAATGATATTTTAAATTTTGATGGAGTAATTCTAACAAAATTAGATGGTGATACACGCGGTGGAGCAGCATTATCAATAAAATCTGTTGTAAATAAACCAATTAAATTTATTGGTACGGGTGAAAAAATGGAAGCTATTGATGTTTTCCATCCAGACCGTATGGCTGATAGAATTTTGGGAATGGGTGACGTTGTTTCGTTAGTAGAACGCGCACAAGAACAATATGATGAAGAAGAAGCTCGTAAAATTCAAAAGAAAATTGCAAAAGATCAATTTGGTTTTGATGATTTCTTGAAACAAATTCAACAAATCAAAAAAATGGGTAACATGAAAGATTTGATGGGAATGATTCCTGGTGCCGGAAAAATGATGAAAGATGTAGATATTGATGATGATGCATTTAAAGGCATAGAAGCTATTATACATTCTATGACTCCTAGTGAAAGAGCTGAACCAAGAACTATTGATGCAAGTAGAAAAAAACGTATTGCAAAAGGATCTGGAACCACCATTCAAGACGTAAACCAACTGTTAAAGCAATTTACTCAAATGAGTAAAATGATGAAAATGATGCAAGGTGGCGGCGGAAGGCAAATGATGCAGATGATGAAAGGAATGGGAAGATAATACTAATAAGGTAAACAGTTTTGTTTGCCTTTTTTTATAAAATAAACTCAAAAAATGATTTTACTCGACGGAAAAAAAACATCGGCAGATTTAAAAGTAGAAATTGCTGAAAAAGTTAAGGAACTTAAAAAACTTGGTAAAAAAACTCCACATTTAGCAGCAATTTTAGTTGGTACTGATGGTGCTAGTATGACGTATGTAAATGCAAAAGTAAAAGCTTGTGAATTGGTTGGTTTTAATTCAACTTTAATTGATTTACCGGAAGATACAACTGAAGAAAAACTGTTACAGGAAATTGAAAAGTTAAATACTAATAATGCTATTGATGGTTTTATAGTGCAATTACCTTTACCTAAACATATTGATGAACAAAAAGTGTTAATGGCTGTAAATCCAGATAAAGATGTGGATGGATTTCATCCTA
>NZ_JBFHHX010000203.1:0-4252 GCF_041596795.1 Lutibacter sp. | reverse complement strand
GTAACTTCGGAAATTGAAAAAGTAAAAGATGTTTCTATTACTAAAGTTATTGGTGGAAGAAACAGAGAACTAAAAGTTATTTTAGATAAAGATAAAATGGCTGAAAATGGTGTAGATGCGTTGGGTATTATGCAACCAATTCAGGCAAATAACAGCAGTTCTCAATCTGGAAGTTTTGTAAAAGGAGATGAAGAATTTTTGGTAACAACTGGTAAATTTTTAACATCTAAAGATGATGTGGAAAATTTAGTTGTTGGTGTAAATCAGCAAATGCCAGTGTATTTAAAACAGGTTGCTACAATACAAGACGGACCAGGAACACCAAAAAGTTATGTAAGTTTTGGATATGGAAAAGAAAACGAACAGTTTAAATCTAATCCAAGTGAATATAGTGCTGTTACGCTATCTATTGCAAAGGTAAAAGGAGCTGATGCGATGAAAATTTCTGAGAAAATTCTTGAAAAAGTTGAGCACTTAAAACAAAACTTAATTCCAAATGATGTTCACGTTGCAGTAACAAGAAATTACGGTGAAACGGCATCTCATAAAGTAGGTGAATTATTATTGCATTTAGGTGTTGCAATTTTAGCAGTTACAATATTAGTAATGTTGGCTATGGGTTGGCGCGGTGGATTAGTAGTATTTTTCTCGGTTCCATTAACTTTTGCCTTAACATTATTTAGTTACTATTTATTAGGCTATACTTTAAACAGAATTACACTTTTTGCCTTAGTTTTTGTGGTAGGAATTGTGGTAGATGATAGTATTATTATTGCCGAAAATATGCACAGGCATTTTAAAATGAAGCGTTTACCATTTAAACAAGCGGCAATTTATGCTATTAATGAAGTTGGAAACCCAACTATTTTAGCAACATTTACTGTAATTGCAGCAATTTTACCAATGGCATTTGTTTCTGGTATGATGGGACCATATATGAGTCCAATGCCAATTGGAGCTTCTATTGCAATGATACTTTCATTATTTGTAGCTTTAACTGTAACTCCTTACTTAGGATACCATTTGTTACAAGAAAAAGACGAACAAGCTCATAAAGAAGAAGAAGGTTTAGAAACTGGGATGATTTATAAAATCTATAAAAAAATTGAACAACCATTTTTAGACAGCAAGAAAAAACGTTTTGTAATGTTGGGAATTACAGTTGTTCTATTAATAGGTTCTGTTCTTATGTTTTTTACAAAATCAGTTGCAGTAAAAATGCTGCCTTTTGATAATAAAAATGAGTTTCAAGTTGTAATTGATATGCCAGAAGGTACAACACTTGAAAGAACGGCTGTTGTTACCAAAGAAATTGCCCAATATTTATCAACCATTCCAGAAGTTGTAAACTACCAAAATTATATTGGAACCTCAGCTCCTATTACTTTTAACGGTTTGGTTCGTCATTACGACCTTAGAGGAGGAAGTAATATGGCTGATATTCAAGTAAATTTATTATTGAAAGAGGACAGAGATTTACAAAGTCATGATATAGCAAAATTGGTTCGACCAGAGGTTCAAAAAATAGCAAAAAAATATGGTGCAAATGTAAAATTAGTAGAAGTTCCGCCAGGACCTCCAGTATTATCTACGTTAGTTGCTGAAGTGTACGGACCTGATTATAAAGAACAAATTAAAGTTGCCAATCAGGTTAAAACCATTTTAGAAAACACTACTGATGTGGTAGATACTGATTGGATGGTTGAAGAAGCTCAAACAGAATATAAATTGGAAATTGATAAGGAAAAAGCAATGTTAAATGGAATTGCACCCCAACAAATTGTTGGTAACTTAACCTATTTATTAACTGAATATCCTATTTCATATTTATATGATGAAAACAGTTTTGATGAAGTAAATATAGTTTTAGGCCTTAATGATGCTGATAAAACAAGCTTACAAGACATTCAAAATATTAAAATTAAAGGAACTAACGGAAATCTTGTTCCTGTAAGTGATTTGGTAAAAATAAAAGTTGATTCTTTAGAAAATAACATTTATAGAAAAGATCAAAAACGTGTAGTTTATGTATTGGCAGATATGGCTGGCGGTTTAGAAAGTCCGGTGTATGCAATTTTAGGAATGAAGGAAAAACTACAAAAAATTGCATTACCAAAAGGTTATAATTTAAACGAATTGTATTTAGAAACGCCATCAGATGAAAGTGATTTTACTGTAAAATGGGATGGAGAATTGCAAATAACTTTAGAAGTATTTAGAGATTTAGGTGCTGCATTTTTAGTGGTTATCATAATAATTTATATGTTAATTGTTGGATGGTTCCAAAACTTTAAAACACCAATTGTAATGATGTTAGCAATACCATTATCATTAGTAGGTATTGTATTAGGACACTGGTTATTAGGCGCTTTCTTTACTGCAACATCTTTTATTGGAATGATTGCATTAGCCGGAGTTATGGTACGTAATTCAGTATTATTAATAGATTTTATTGAAATTAGATTAAATGATGGAATACCGTTAAAACAAGCAATTATAGATGCAGGTGCTGTTAGAACTACGCCAATTTTATTAACAACTGGTGCCGTAGTTATTGGAGCTTCTATTATTTTATTTGATCCAATTTTCCAAGGCTTAGCAATATCATTGGTAGCCGGAGCTATTGTTTCTACATTATTAACACTAATAGTTGTTCCGTTAATTTACTATATGACAGAGAAAAAGAAGTGGGAAAAGAATGAAGAATAAAATGAAGAGTTAAGAATTAAAATTAAAATTTCTAAATATGAAATTACTTATAATAACAGCAATTAATGTATTTGAAAAAGACGTAAAAAAAATACTTAAAAAATCAGGTATAAATACTTTTTCTTATACAGATATCAAGGGTTTTAGAGATTCAACAGAAGAGTCTGTAGGAAGCAATTGGTTTGCCTCAGAAATGAATGAAAGTGAATCGCTTATGTTTTATTCTTTTGCAGATAAAGAAAAAACCGATTTGTTATTTAAATATGCCAATGAATTTAATGAAACCCAAAAAACAAAATCTAAAATTCACGTGGTTATTTTAAACGTAGAAAAATCTAACTAAAAATTATAAAAAATGAAATCGAGATTAATGAATATCATCCCAGGAGCTTTCATATTAATTAGTTTATTATTAGCTATAAAAGTAAATATTAATTGGCTTTGGTTTACAGCATTTGTAGGTGCAAATTTATTTCAACGTGGAATTACAAAGTGGTGTTTACTAGAAATTATTTTAGGAAAATTAGGAGTTAAAGACTAAAAATTGTTTTGTATGTTTGTGCTTTTAATTAGAATATTATAAAAAAGATTTTTAAACATATAATTTCCATAGTTCTTGTTACAACTATACTGCTTCCTTTTGCAGTACAGTTTGTACATTCTTTTGAAAAACATGAACATTCAGTTTGTAAATATCAGAATGAAATTCATTTTGATACACATTCACAATCTGATTGTTCTGCTTTTCATTTTAGAATAAACACTAATACTATAGATTTTTCTACAGAGGTTTTAAAAACCAACATTACTGAAATTACAGAAAAAATAATTTCTGTTAATCATCAATTTTCATCAGAAAAACCTCAATATAAAACATCTAGAGCTCCCCCGTATTTATTGATATAAACAAAATTTTTAATTTTTATCAATAAAATATATACATATGAAAATATTAAGTACAATCCTTTTTATAGGATTATCGTTTTTTGTGCACGCTCAAAACAATTTATCTGGCGTTGTAACTACGCATTTAAATGAGCCAATTTTTGGAGCTCAAATTTATATTGAAGAACTTGGTAAAGGAACTTCTTCAAACGAACAAGGTTATTACTCACTAAACAATTTGCCTAATAACCCTGTTAAAATAACCGTTTCATTTATTGGTTTTGAAACTAAAACTATCACATTTTCACCTTCAAAAACAGAAAATACATTAAATGTAATTTTAATGGATGCTATTTTTAAAATGGATGAAGTTATTATTTCAACTCCGTTTAATAAATTACAATCTGAAAATGTAGTGAAAATTGATAGAGCAAGTGTACAGCAATTAAAAAACAAAGGTGCAGCCACGCTTATTGAAGGTGTTGCTACATTGCCAGGCGTTTCTGTAGTTTCTACTGGAGTTGGTATTGGAAAACCTGTTATAAGAGGTTTACGAGGTAATAGAGTATTGGTTTACACGCAAGGAATTAGATTGGAAAATCAGCAATTTGGAGATGAACACGGATTAGGAATTGATGAATCTAGTGTAGAAAGCGTT
>NZ_JBFHHX010000202.1:0-4279 GCF_041596795.1 Lutibacter sp. | reverse complement strand
GATTGTCGTAAATTTCTAATTAATAAGTTTAACGGATGTGTTGTGTTTAATTCGTTGTTTTTTAAGAAATTGTTTATGGCGCTTACCAACCAATCTAAAGCTATTGGATGTTTGTAATTAACACCTGTAAGTAAACTTTCGGCAAAATTTTGTGTAGCGTGAGAAAGCTCGTGTAACAATTGTCTAATTCCTCCAATTAATTCTTTACTTAACGGATTAGAACTTAGTAAATCGTATCGTTCATGGCTAGATGCTGCCCTTTCGTGCAAACTTTGCAATACCATAAAATAGTGTAAATAGGGTGCTAGTGGTTTTTGATCTGTAAGAGATTCGCCATAACTATTTAATACTTCTTTACATTTATCTAACGCATCAACAGTTTGTACGTTTAATAACGCTAGTCTTGCTCTTATTTCTTTTTCCTCTTGCTCATCGCTTGGAAATAATTTAGATTTTTCATCTAAATATAACGAAAGTGCTGAAAAACCTCTGGCTAATTGTTCTTCTAATAAACTATAAGGTTTTACGCGTAATAATAAATACGAAAATATACCATAAATTAAGGCTCCTGATATTAATAATATAGGTTGAAGGTACCAAACCGGACTTAATTGTGCGCCAATCATTGTATAAATACCAACTAATAAAGCCCCAAAAGTTACACCTCTAAAACGTTCACTAATACCGCCTATTAAAATAAAAACTATTGTTGAAGCCGCTAAACCTCCAGCCATTATTACTGGGTAAGGCTGTAACAATTCAACTGAAAAAGTTGAAATAGCAAAGCTTAACATTTTTAAAGCCATTGATTTTAAACGGCCATTTGGATGATCATCAGTTTCCGAAAGTGCTCCTGCAAGTGCTCCTAAACCTAAGGTTACTGCGTAAAATGGCAATCCAATAACTAGCATAGAAACAACAAGGAAACCAATAACTATTGTAGCTTTAAACGCCAATAATCTATTTGGGTTTGTTAAAAATTTAGTACGGAAAGATTTATACCAGATTATTTGGTTTAAGTAGAATGAGAGTTGTTTCATTTTTAACTAAACAATTACACGGCAAAAGTAAGCATTAGCCATAGAAAATATACGAATAGTGAAAATAAAACTTAAATAAGCTAATTGCAGATATAAATAAAAACAGGAAGTCGAAACTTCCTGTTTTCTGAAGTTGTTTAATTGAAACTTTCAATTGATTAATTTTTGATATCTTTTTATTTCTAAAACGACACTAAAATTTAGTGCTTTCAGTTTACAATAAACCTCTTCATTTCAGTTTTCAACATACCCTAATATTGAAAACCTATATTTTATCTATTTCAATGCGTTTTTTAATTGTGATAACAAATATATGCTCTTAATATGAGGTTTCAAATGAGCAATATCAAAGTGTATATTGATTGATATCATCTTTTAAAAAGCATACAATAAAACAAGAAAAATAATGTAGTTGTTAGTTTAATATTTTAAATACATAATATGATTTGGGTTTGAATGTGTTTCGGAAATTTTAAAATTATAGCTACCAACAATTCCAAAACCTGCTTTTTTATAAAATTCAATTGCCCTAAAATTTTCTATCCAAACAGCTAGCCAAATTCCGGTGTTTTTATTTGTTTTAGATAATTCAATATTAAAATTGAACAGTTGAGCGCCTAATTTTAAATTGTAATATTCTTTTAATAAATAAAGCCGATCTAATTTGGTGCTATTTTGTTGTTCAATTTTTGGATGCGGTACATTTAACACAATTTTAGAATACCCAGCTGCTTGATTGTTATAATAAATAATGTGATAAATAGTATCTTCGTTTAACAATTCTTGAATAAAAACTTCTTTGTTGTACGTTTTTGTTATAAAAGTTTCAATGTTTTCTTTTGATGCGCTATTTCCGTGAGATTCCCAAAAAGCCTTGGCGCTTATATTACTCAATAATTCACAATCATTAACAGTGGCTTTAACAATTTTAATCATCAATCAAAGTTTAATTTTAAGGTGTTATTTGTAGTGTTGTTTAAATGTTCATTTACGGGTTTTGCCACAAAATTACAGCTGTACGGAAATTTAAAAGCTTCATAATTTTCTCCTTGCAACCAATGTTGTTCATCTTCTTGTTTTAAAATTACAGGCATTCGTTGTTTGTTATTATGAATTTCACTCATTAATTCATTTGCCTGTGTGGTAATTATGGTATAGGTGTTTATTTTTTTATTGTTAAAATCTGTCCATTCCGTAAAAATACCTGCAAAAGCAAACATCTCTTCATTTGGCAAAGTAATTACATATTTTTGTTTTTTAGAACCACTTTTGGTACGCCATTGCCATTCATAAAAACCATTAGCAATAATTAAACATCTATTCTGAATTACATCTTTAAATGATGATTTTTCGGCTAAAGTTTCAATACGTGCGTTTAATGTGTAGTTTCTTATGGAATTATTTTGCGACCAACTTGGAATTAAACCCCAATTAAATAATTGTGCTTTTGTTGGATCTGCATTTGTTATTACGGGTGTTTTAGGATAATCAAAAGCGCTACAAAACTCGGTTGGGTTAAACAGTTTTAAATTAGAAATATCTACCTTAAAACGCTGCGCAATTTCTTCTTTTTGCTTGGTTATTTTTGTTTGATAGCACATAAATCAAATGAATTTAATTCAGGAACATAATCGGCTAAGGGTTCAATATTTTTTGTTTGATTTTTTAAATATGAGTTTAAAATTCGTTTAATATCATTGTTGTCTTTTTTTAGTTCAATAATATTTAAATAATCATGAGCAGAACTTAGTGTTTGTTTGGAGTTAACAAATCCAAAACCTTGATAAATACCATTTAATACAAGTACATAGGCGTTTTCTTTTGCGGTTCTTCCAGTTTCTTTAATTACAAAATTATTGGTTTGGAATTGTACAGATTTTATAGCGTTTTGTACTCTTAAATTATATACATCTACAGCTTCTTCATTTTTGCAAATACCGTTACATTTTTTTATTTGATAATGAAAACACGTGGTAACATTTGTTTGTAAATGGCAATATTTAGGGCACAATTCAAATTCTTCACATAATTTTTCTAAAAAGAGTCGGGAATCTGTTGCGTTGTAAAAACTCATTATTGGGTTGGCAATTAATTTTAACCTGTTAAAAGCTAAATGTATAATTCCATCTCGGTCCTCGTAACTAAACAAACCAACACTTTCTTGTGTTCTTCGTTGCGCTCTGTTGTATTTTGGGTATCGATGTTTAATCTCGGAACTTTCTTTTAATAATGCTACCAATTCACTTCCTGTTTCTTCAAAAGTAACATTGCTTGTTTCTAAGCACATGGTTTGTTCTTTTTTAGATTTATCGTAAAAATGGCTAATAACGCGTTGTTTTATATTATTTGCTTTTCCAACATAAATAACTTCTCCTTTTTCATTTTTAAAATAATAAACACCTGGTTTTTCAGAAAGATTGTCAACTATTTTTTTAGGAAGTAATGGAGGTAATGTTGCTTGCCGTGAACGTGGATTTAAAAATGAGTTTATAACCACATTATCAGTATCTAATTGCAATAATTGCTCAAATAAAATGGTAGTTGCTTCGGCATCGCCTTTTGCTCTGTGTCTGTCTTTTATTTCAATGTTTTGTGAAGCGCATAAAGCACCCAAACTGTACGATTTTAATCCGGGAATTAATTTACGTGATAAACGAACCGTACATAATTTTTTGCGTTTAAAATCGGAGCCTAAATCTTTAAATTCTTTTTGAATAATGTTGTAATCAAAATTTACATTATGCGCTATAAAAATAGTGTCTTTTGTAATTTCAAAAACCCTTTTAGCAATTTCAAAAAATTTTGGCGCATTGCTTACCATTGCATCGGTAATTCCTGTTAAATTTGTGATAAACGGAGGAATTGAGCACTCTGGATTTACAAGAGTTGTATACTCGTTAACAACCTTTTTTCCATCAAAAATAAAAATGGAAATTTCTGTTATTTTAGAACTATGTCCAGTGGTTTCTATATCTACTATGGAATACATTTAGTGTAGTGATTTTTCTAGTTCTTTTAATTCAACACCTAGTTGTGTTAGCATACTTGCAATACTGCTTATTTTTAGTTCGTGTTCATCGTATTCTTGCGTATTTATACTACAGGTAAACTCCCAAATTTCAAGTACATCTTCTGCGGGTAAATAATAAGGATCGTATTTTTTATTATCAGAAACCATTAATAACATATTGTGTTCTTCTAATTTTTTAAAAACACGTTTATACACCATTCCTTCGCTT
>NZ_JBFHHX010000201.1:0-4289 GCF_041596795.1 Lutibacter sp. | reverse complement strand
ATTGCAAAAGCCTGTTTCAATAGTTTATTGCACACCGCCAACATAGCTAGTTTTTTGCTTTTTCCTTGGTCTACAATACGCTCATATAACTCTCTACAGGCTTTATTATATTGGCAGGCCGTAAAACTGCTCAAAAACAATTGGTTTCTTAATTTCTTGTTCCCTATTTTACTTATCCTGCTTCTCCCTCGAACACTACTGCCCGATTGCCTTATAGTTGGGGTAATACCTGCATAGCAACACAATTGCTTTGAGTTTTCAAACTTTGAAAAACCATCAGTGAATACAACCAGTAAAATGGCCGCTTTTTCCCCAATACCTGGAATGGTTTTTAAAAGTCTTAACTGTTCCTGTTGCTCTTCTTTCACCAAATCTGTTAATCGCGCCTCCAGTATTGCCAGTTCCTTATTTAATTGCCTTACCGTTCTGCTTAATGAGCGATACACTGCTTTTGAAGGTATCCCTAAAACTTCTTCTCCATCCAATTTATTCTTCATAGCGGTACGGTGCTTTACATAGGTATCCATCAATCGTAGCAACTGCAAACACTCCGCTTGACTTTTATCCTTTGCTGTATAAAGAGGCACTTCATTATTACGAGCATATTCGCAAATGGATTTTGCATCACTTTTATCCGTTTTCACCTTCGAGAGTTTCATCTGGATAAAACGCTTTACCGATAAAGGGTTTACTACCGAAACAGCATATCCTTTTTCATATAAATATTGGGCTAAACAATAGTGGTAATAGCCCGTAGCTTCCATAACCACCAAACTTTCCTTTGATAGTTTTTTAATGAATTGCTTAAATCCTTTTTCATTGTTTGCATACTGATTATGGCCCGTCTCCAAACTAAAAACATCAAATACATCTTTGCTGATGTCTATTCCAAAAAATTCTGTATTTTTATTCATAAGAACTGTTTTATGAAAGGACATTCTACTTTGCTTTCAACAACTTGAAAACGAGATCTAGGTCTCACAGAACTGAACGAAATAAAAGTAGAAAAGAGAGGGGATTATCAATGTTGCCGAAGTCTAAAGCTTCACCGTATATACTAACCTTAATCCTCTCTTTTGTTCTTTCTGATTTATATCAAATTTAATTAAAAGACAAACTTAAGCCGTATATAATTTATTGCTAGTTCTAGCCTACTTACGAAAATCCTCGCGGATTTTCTATTCGGTTTTTATTTGCTAAATTACGTGCTAAACCACGCAACAAACCATATACAACAACGTTAGGGCAAATATTGACCAAAAAAATGACTATTGAAAAGAATAAAATAAAAACTTTAAACTTCTTGATTAATCGAATCAAAGAGAAAAAGAATGAATTTGAAACTCAAATTCCCAAAACAGCTTTTTTTCTTGGAGCAGGTTGCTCAAAATCCTCTAAAATCCCTTTAGGTTCTGAAATAATAGATATTTTAAAAAAGTTATGGTATTTAGACAATTTTGAAGATAAATCAAAGTGGGTATTAAATGATTTTGAGATTGATGATTCCTTTTTTAATAAAAATAAGGATAAATTCGAACAAGAAATTAGTCAGAAAGAATTAGAATTAAAAGAAACAATCTTACAAAATAAAAAGGATGCTGATGAAAAAACATTAGAAAATATTTTTTACGATAATTTATATGGGTTTTGGTTCTCAAATTTTTCGGAAGACCCACGAGAAAGACAAAGATTAATTGAATTTTTTATTGACAAATCTTCACCAAGCGGTGCTTATATTTTATTAGCTTTTTTAATATCTAATAATATAATTAAAAATGTTTTTACCTCAAATTTTGATGATTTAATAAATCAAACATTAATACAATTTACAGATACAAAAGCAAGAGTTTATTCACACAATGAAATTGCGAGATTTATAAACATTTATAGTACAAAACCTAACATAATAAAACTCCACGGTGATTATTTATTTGAAAATTTAAAAAACACTAAACAAGAAACAGAATCTTTGGATGAAAATATGGAGACAAAATTTAGAGAAGCTCTTATTTCACAAGATCTAGTTGTAATTGGTTATAACGGTTCTGATAAGTCGATTATGCAAATACTGAAAAAGATAAAATCAGATACAAAATTTGGTTTATACTGGTGTGCTTCAAATTATGAGAATTTAAATTGGCAAGTTAAAAAACTTTTAAATTCAACGGAGAATTCATATTTTATTGAAATAGAAAAATTTGAATATTTTATTTATAAAATATATGAGAGCTTTGAAGATATTAAAACACCTGATTTTCAAGAGCTATATAACCAAAAGAATATTTTACTTTCAAAATATATAACAGAATTTAGCACTCAACTTCAAGAAATTAATTCAATAAATAATAGTCAAAAACAAATAATTTCTAACAAACTTAGTATTATACTTAATGATAATAGCTTTAAAGAAGTATATAATTTAACATTTGATAAACAATTAGAGTTCCTCAAAAACTTAAGATTAGATGGAGTAAGTAGAATTTTAAAAAACATACATACAACTTATGTCAAATCGGATGCTAGAAAATTATTTGATTCTCTTGACATAGAGCAATTTTTTCAAAATAAAATGAAAGAAGCTTCTTTAGTTCATCTTTCAAATGCTTTAACTAATTTAAAAGAAATAGATAAAGAAAGAACAATATCGTTATTAAACTCTTTAGATTCAAAATTGGTAATTTCAAAAATTCAAAATTCACAAGAAAGCGAAATTTATTCTTCTTTAGGTGAATTGGGTAAAATTTCACCAAATAAAATACTGGAAATTAAAAAAGCTATAAAACCAAAAGATAATTTATTAGAATCTATAAAAAACTCAAGAGAACTTATTTATACTTTAAGAAATATTTCAAAAGGCGAGGCGATAAATTTTATAAAATTAAATCGTAATGAAATTATAAAAAAAATTGAGAATGATAATATTAAAGATATATCATTCTTTTTGACCAACCTTAACCAAATTGACAAATTAAGTTCTCAATTAATCTTTAACAACTTAAATAATGATAAATTAAGTGAGCTGATTATTCAAGAAAACTTAAACCAAATTGGAATTTTTTCTAATTTATTTTCAAAAATTAATAAGACTAAAACATTTGAAATATTTAAAAGTATAAATAAAGAAATATTAATAAAAAAAGTTATTTCAGAGAATTTCAGTTCATTACAATTAGGTATTTATAATATATCATTATCAAACAACTATCTAGCATATAATTTAATAGAAAGTATTTCAGAAAAAGATTTATTATTAAAAGCAGAAAAATCATCTATTTTAAAATTAGCTGATGGATTAAACTCATTGTCCGAATTAAATTCAAAAAAAATTGAAAGGTTATTCAGCCACATTTCAAACGATTCGTTAATTGAAAAAATTAATAGATCTAATTTTACATATCAACAATTGGGTTCAACTATAAATAAATTATCAAAAATTGATTATTCAAAAACGAAGTTTATAATAAAAAACTCTGATTTCAGTAAATTGAGTTCTACTTTGGTTACTTCAATAAATAAATTAGGTCCACAAGTATTTCTACATTTCTTACCAATTATATCAAAAATTGATTCTAGACTAATTGACATATATACCAAACCAGAACATAATGAGTTTTTAAATGAATTGTTGTCTTGGAAAAATTTTGAAAAATATACCGTAAACTTAAAACATTTAGAAGAGTCTTTCAAAAGAAACGGAATGACTAAAGAATCAAAATTTGTAGGAGACATAATAAAGAATAACGATTTTAGATTAACGAAAAAAAATAAGAAAAAATACTTGCACTAACATCGTATAACCAAAATTGCTTAATTCAGTAAATTAACATGTTTAAAAAAAATATTAAATATAATATTGAAAAATTTCGTTTTTAAACTTGTAACTTTTCATGTTCAAAATCGTTAAAACAAAGCCTGGCTAAAAAATAGCTAGGCTTTATTTTTTTGTAAACAACCTCCGCAACAAACAAGAAACAAAAAAACTCACAACCGCTCCAATCACAGCCATAACAACTGTAAAAACAATATCATTAAAAGTGATATTTAAGATAGTGGATAGAAAAGTGCCTCCAACAATTCCAGAGCGCAGTTGTAGGTCATTATTCGCCATTGGTGTCAATTTCATTGTCAGAAACCACCGCCTGACTCACAGCAGTCGCTACAGTTCCGGCAACAGTTAAATAGGTTGCAATAGTTACAATGGTTGCAGGCAATGCAATAGGAGCTGCTATAATTGCACCACCAGTTGCGGCCAATGCAATTCCAATATTTCTCAATTTTCTAAAAAAGGT
>NZ_JBFHHX010000200.1:0-4375 GCF_041596795.1 Lutibacter sp. | reverse complement strand
GAAGACAATACTGTTCCAGACATATCAATGGTAAAAATTGAGACATTATAACCGGAAATATCATTGGTTTTTAATGCAATAATACTTTCATCATTACTCCAATCACATTCGGTAATATAACTTCCATCAGTAGTTTGATAAATTTGTTGCAATCCACTTCCATCTTTATTAATAACATATAATTTATTAAAATGAGGATAAATTAGACGAGAACCATTAGATGACCAGGCATAATCAATTTCATTTAAATTATATCCAGTTACTGAAACTGCAGATGTAACTTGTTTCACATTTGAACCATCTTGATTCATTGTAAACAAGTGCGTTTCATTATTATAAGTTCTTAAAAATGCGGTTAAATTGGCTGCTTGATTTTTTCTAGGTCTCCAGCTATTATTTGCACTACTTGTAAGTTGAATAACATTATCAGCTTCGCTTTCATCTTCATCATAATTAGCTGAATAAATTACATTATTACCATTAGAACTCTTATCTACATAAAAATACCTATTCTGAGGATCTACTTTTGTTTTAAAGGTACTAACAGCACTTAACACTTCATCATTTATATCATCTGAAGCAGCAATTTGCCAAAAATATTTTGTTCCATACCTTAAATCAGATATTACATACGTAGTATCAACTAGACTTTCAATTTTTATAATATCATTATTATAATCGTTTTTTAATTCTAACCTATATGTAATTGCATCATCATCAGGATCTGTAGATTCCCAAATTAGTTCAATAGATAATTCTTGCTCTTCAGAGCCATCTTCTGGGGTAACAAGTACAGGTGTTGATGGAGGTCTGTTCAAAGCATTTTCATCTTCCAATTCAAAAATAACGTTTACTTCTAATCCTGCAGTAACTGTTGCGGCTTCAAAAGTTGTTAAATAACTTTCTTTTGTGGCACTTACCGAATAATCTCCGGCTTCTACCTCAGTAAAAACAAAATAACCATCTTCATCAGAAAAAACAGTATTACTGGAAGGGCTTAATGTTACCTTTGCATTTTCTATTGGGTCAAAGCTATCTGCTTCAACCACTCTACCAGTTACAGTTCCTACTCCTACAAGATCAACTGTATCTTCTCCACAACTACTAACCATTAAAATGAGTGTGAATACAAGTGCTATTTTTACTATAATTTTCATTTCTTTTTTTTTAAATTATTCAAACATTACTGATTTCACCCTTTTGTAAGGCTTCCCTATATAAAAGTTTAATCCAACACCCATTCTCCAAAAATAATCATCTCTTTTTCCTTGAACTAAACCATCTAATTTATCACTTATTAATAAATTGTGCTCTGCAAATACTTTTAATCCTATATTATTAACTGGTAAATATTCCAAACCTAAACCATATTGAAATTTCATATAAATATCGTTCACATTGGTATCTGAAATTGTACCAATTCCGGCATATGTAAACGGAGACAATTGATCAAATGGTAACAAGTCATACTCTAAATTTAAATCAAAAGTTAAAAAATCATCATTAAAAGCTCCTTGATTTTCCAGTTCTAAATAACCAACTCCAAAATTTAAATTTAATGCAGGTTTATTAAAATACATTTTATATGCTAAAGTACCACTAGGTTTCACTTCTGAATTTGAATAATCTCCGGCTATTTTTGCTGTTCCACCAGTTACACTAAATGCTGTTCTGCCACGTCTATCTTCTAATTTTCTATCGTAAAGTGCAGTACTTTCAGAATCTTCCTGCTCTTTTTTATATTTTTGAGTTATTATATCTACAACAGGCTGACCTCCAAGAGGTTTCCATATTCCATCAATAATTCCTTCTATAATTAATGTTTCTACCGCTTTATCTATTGCTTCTTTAACTGCCAATTGTGTTGGTTCATTTTTAGTAATACCAGTTTCTACTTCTAAAAGCCTTTTAACATTTACGTATCTAAACAAATTTGCAGAAATACCTTGAGAAAGGATTGTTTTAGAAACATATACGTTTTTTAATATTTGACCACTTGATGTAGAAACAGCTCTTAAATAAACTGTTATTCTGTCTTCTCTATATTCTGTAGAACCTCCAGCGCCAAAATATATAGCGCCTGATCCACCGGTAATTATATTAGAATCGTAGGAAACTACGCCTCCTTCTAAAATAATTCCTGCAAACAATAATGGTGGAATACTTGTAACTTGATTTTCTTTTGAATTTTTTGAATATTCTTCTCGGGTAGATCTAATTATTTGTCGTTCGTTTAACAAATTTCCAATATTTTCACGCTCAATAGGACTAAACCATTTTGAATCTGCTAAGGATTTTAATAAAATAGAGGTTCCTCCTTGTGTAACTGCTGTACTAAAAGTTGAACCACTTTCTACTAATTTATATTGTCCCGTTTGATCTCTAAATTTATAAACCCCAACAACGGTTTCTTGTAACGGTAATATTCCATCTAATATACTTTTACCAGACGTTTCTTCACCAATTCTTGCTTCTGATGTATCAAACGGCTGATTAAAAAACGCGCCACAACTTGCAAATAATAATAAAATGGACACATAAATAAGACTTGGGTAGTTCTTTTTCATAATTAGTACTAATTTCTAGTTTTTAGTTTGGTATTGTTATTTGGGTCTGTTCACCTGTAGTAGTATCCAATATGTTAACGGACAAACCACTTCCTGTTGGCGATATTTCCACTAGTAACGATCCAAATACGTAAGTTCCAACTGTTAAAGCATCCGTTCCAAATTGTTCTGTAAATAAATCTTGAGATAATGAATTTAACAACTGGTTATTTAAAGTTTCTGTGAAATTTTCTAAATCAGTTCCCTGATCAAAACTATAATCACTAGTCTCTTCAAATGAATTTTGAGCATTTGCTGAAGCTAGTAACATTTGATAGTTAAAAGTATCTCCTCCAAAAAAAGGATTTATAGCTTTGTACACTAAATTTTGTGAAAACATAAAGCTAGGCGCACTAAATAAAAGTACTACTAATATTATTTTAAACTTTTTCATATTTAAATTTACTAAAAAAAATTATATTTTATTGCTTTTAAACAACATTTTTCTTTGTCGTGAATATTGATAAATATATTGTAATGAGGTTTTTACTTCAGATTTAAGAAACTCCTCATCAGGTTGTGTCATAAATTCATAAATAGTTCTATCATCTATCATAATAGTAATAATACTACTTCTGCCATAATATGGTTTTTCACTTATATAAATAATAAAGGGATATTTACTGCCTGATGTTAAATAATCTTGATAAAAATAATCGTAAAAATCTTTTCCTATTTTAGTAATTACAGATTCTACAACAATTCCTTTTAACATAAACTCTTCTTCAGGGACAACTGCTTGTTCTTGTAATTGTTTATGCTTTGGAAAAAGATAAAGAGTATCTTTAGATACCAAATGATTATTTTGTTTTATAAATAAATACACCTGTAACTCTTCATCTTCATTTAGGTTTAAATTAATTTCTGAAATATTCCTTTTTTCATTCGCCATTAATGAAAACTCACCTGCTTGCTTATTATTAGAATAATTACCAGAAGCACTTTTTTTTAAGGCAACTAAATTATAAGATAAACTCTCCACAAAAAAAGGCTCAAAATTTTCTACTTGAGCCATTATTGTTAACATATTATCATTTTCAAACAAATTAATTCTACCTACAATTGCATCATTTACCTGTGAAATGGCAAATGAGCTACTTAAAATTAAGAAGCTTAGCAGTATGCGAATTGCTAAAGGTTTCATTTTTTTAATGATTAGTAATAATTAAGGTATCAAAATTTGTTTTTTGAATAATACTTATATTTTTAATTATGGAGTTTTCACCATAAATTTGTAACGAATTAGAATTTCCTTGTTGTATAATATTAAAATTTGAAGGAGAACTATTATAATAATTTATAAATTTATAATTGTTATTATTACCCGTTTGACCTACAATTTGAGCGTCATTTCCAGAACTTTTAATTTCTATTTGATTTTTATTACCAACTTGATTTAAACTTATTTCGCTGTTTTGTATTTGGCTATTTGATAACAATCCGTTTTCTTTTAACAACGAAGCGTCTTTACTTGCCTGAAAATACTGATTAATTAAAAATGTATTTTCATCATATTGTTGTGCGTTTATTTTGAAAGAAAAAGAGAATACAACAACTAATAAAATAAGTGTTATGTATTTATAATTTTTCATCTTATCTCAAATTTAAGAAAAAAGGGGAAGAAATCCCCTTTTTTAATTAATATTTCTTTTGGTAAATTAAAAGTATGTTGTTAGTATTTGTATGGTCTTACTCACATATTAATTTACATACAACCTACTTGTAATATTATTTATTCTTTAAAAAGACATTGGAACAGCAGTTTGTGT
>NZ_JBFHHX010000199.1:0-4434 GCF_041596795.1 Lutibacter sp. | reverse complement strand
TTTCCAATGTGTGAAGCTTGTACCGAAGAATATACAAACCCAACAAACAGACGTTTTCATTCGCAAACAAATACTTGTACCATTTGCGGAATAGATTTGGTGTTACAAAATAACGAAGGAACTACAATTAAAACTTCAAAAACAACACTATTTAAACAAGTGGCCAAGCTTTTAGAGGAAGGAAATATTATAGCAGTTAAAAATACGAGTGGCTATTTATTGTGTTGTAATGCAGAAAATGCTGAGGTAATTCAAAAGTTAAGAGAAAAAAAACATCGTCCAAAAAAACCGTTTGCAGTATTGTTTCCAACCTTAAAAATGCTTCAAAATAAGTTTTCAATTTCAGAAAAAGCGGCAAAATCTCTCATATCAAAAGAAAGTCCAATTACTATAATTTCATCAAAAAATTATTATGGAAATTTAGCTTTAAATGAAATTGCTCCAAATTTAAACCAGCTAGGTGTAATGCTTCCTTATACAGGAATATTGCAGTTGTTAGCAAATGAATTAACTTTTCCAATTATTGCAACCAGTGGAAATATTCACGGTTCACCAATTATTAGTGAAAATGAAGATGCTTTTGAAAAATTACAATATGTAGCCGATTATTTTTTACAACATAATTTAAAAATTAAACATCCACAAGATGATTCTGTAGTGAAATTTAGTGTTAAGTTTCACCAAAAAATACTATTTAGGCGTTCACGTGGTTTTGCACCAAATTATATGAATATTGATATTCAGTCTAAAGAGAAAATATTGGCACTGGGCGCCGACTTAAAAAGTAGTTTTGCCTTTTATCCAAACAATTATTTATACGTAAGCCAATATGTTGGAAATTTAGAAAATTACGACGTTTACAATCGATTTACTTCGGAAGTAAATTCATTTTTAAACATTTTTGAACAGCAACCAGAAGTGATTTTAGTGGATAAACATCCGTTGTATCATAGTTCGCAATTTGGCAAAGAATTAGCTCAAATAACGAATGCAAAAATTATTGAAATACAGCATCACAAAGCGCATTTTGCAGCAATTTTAGGCGAACATAATTTATTTAAAGAAAAAGTTTTAGGCGTTGTTTTTGATGGAACTGGTTTTGGAGATGATGCACAAATTTGGGGTGGAGAATTTTTTAGTTATGCAAATAATTCCATTGATAGAATTGCTCAAATTGAAAACTTCAATTGGTTGTTAGGCGATAAAATGGCAAAAGAACCACGTTTATCTTTATTTTCATTGGCTTCAGAAGAAATGAATGACGTTTTAGCACAAAAATTCACTTCAACTGAATTAAATACTTATCAATATTTAAAGAAAAATAATCAACTTAAAACATCTTCTGTTGGGAGATTATTTGACGCCGTTGCTTCTTTATTAAATATTTCTGATTATAATTCCTACGAAGGTGAAGCCGCTATTTTATTGGAAAATTCAATAGACAATTATAATTTAAAAAACTGTAAAAACTATTTAAATTCAACGGATATAATTTCAGGAAATGAAATAATTTCGGCAGTATATAACGATATTCAACAAGAAAATTCAATAGAAAATATTATTGTTAATTTTTTATTTACGCTGGCAACTTCCATTTTAAAAATGGCTAAAAAACACCATTTTAATCACATTGCTTGCAGCGGTGGTGTATTTCAAAACACAACTTTGGTAGATATGCTTTTAGAATTAGCTCCAAAAGAAATTAAATTGTATTTTCATAAAGAATTATCACCTAACGATGAAAATATTTCCTTCGGACAATTCATGTATTATTTAAACATCAACAAATGAAGTATTTAAGTGAATATAGAAATTTAGAAGAAACCAAGAAAATCTTAGATGAAATTCACAAAATTACAACGCGTGAATGGAACATTATGGAGATTTGCGGAGGTCAAACGCATAGCTTAGTTAAAAATGGTATTTTAGAATTACTACCTGAAAAAGTAAGGATGATTCACGGTCCAGGTTGCCCAGTTTGTGTTACACCTTTAAACTTAATTGACAAAGCGATAGAGTTGTTAGAAAAAGGTGTAATTGTGTGTTCGTTTGGCGATATGATTCGTGTTCCTGGAAGTAAAAAAAGCTTGTTAGAAGCAAAAGCTTTGGGCGGCGATTTACGTATTTTATATTCACCCATTGAAGCAGTTTCAATAGCAAAAGAAAATCCGACGAAAGAAGTTGTGTTTTTTGCTGTTGGTTTTGAAACTACTGCACCCGCAAATGCTTTATCGGTATTGCATGCTGAAAAAGAAGGGATTTCAAATTATTCTATTTTAGCATCTCATGTGTTGGTTCCGCCGGCAATGGAAGCCATTTTAGACGATAAATTTTGCACAATTGATGCCTTTTTAGGCGCTGGTCATGTGTGTGCAATTATGGGGACTAAAGAGTATTACCCATTGGTAGAGAAATATAAAATTCCAATTATTGTAACTGGTTTTGAACCGTTGGATTTGGTGCAAGGTATTTATTTAGCTGTAAAACAGTTAGAGGAAGGGAAATTCAAGCTAGAAAATCAATATTCGCGCATTGTTAAGGAAGAAGGAAATATTGCAGCTATTAATGTTATTAATACAATTTTTGAAATTGGAGATAGGGAATGGCGAGGTATTGGAAAAATTTCAAATAGTGGTTACGTAATTAAAGAAGCATATAAAAAATACGATGCTGAAGCAAAGTTTAATATTAGCAATATAAAAGTGCCAGAAAACCCAAATTGCATTGCAGGTGAAATTTTACGAGGAATTAAAAAGCCCAATGAATGTGAACAATTTGGTAAAGCTTGCAAGCCTTCAAATCCGTTAGGTGCTCCAATGGTTTCATCAGAAGGTGCTTGCGCTGCTTATTATCATTTTACAATTAAATAAATCAACCAAAAATGGATATAGAGAATTTAGGATTTAAAACCATTAATTTAGGTCATGGAAGTGGCGGAGAACTAACCAGAAATTTGTTAGATCAACTTATATTTTCTGTTTTTAGCAATTCTTATTTAAATGAAAAACACGATGGTGCTATTGTTAAAATGGAAGGTAAAATGGCTATTTCTACAGATAGCTTTGTAATTACGCCTATATTTTTTAAAGGTGGAAATATTGGAAGTTTAGCTGTTCATGGAACGGTAAATGACGTTGCTATGTGCGGCGCCATTCCAAAATATTTATCCTTGGCTTTTATTATTGAAGAAGGATTAGATGTGGTTGAATTTTATAACATTATAAAATCAATTAAAAAAGCAGCTGATGAAAGTGGAGTAATAATTATTACTGGCGATACAAAAGTTGTTGAAAAAGGAAAAGGAGATAAAATATTTATAAATACCACTGGTTTTGGAGAAGTGCATCCAAAGGCAAATATTTCAATGGATAATATTAATGTTGGTGATAAAATAATAGTAAATGGGTTTATTGCGCAACATGGAATGGCTATAATGAGTGAACGGAAAGGCTTAGAATTTGAATCGGATATTGAAAGCGATTCAACCAATTTAAACTTTTTAGTAAAAGATTTATTAGATGCATTTGGCGACAAAATAAAATTATTTAGAGATCCAACTCGTGGCGGTTTGGGAACTGTTTTACATGAAATTGCAACTGATATAGAATTGGGTGTTTTTATAAAAGAAGCCTATATTCCAATTGAAAAACAAGTTGCTGCTGCTTGTGAAATGTTAGGTTTAGACCCAATGTATGTTGCCAATGAAGGTGTTTTTATAGCTATTGTTGATCCAAGCGTTGAAAATGAAGTTTTGGCATTAATGAAAAATAATGTGAAAGGTAAAAATGCTTCAATTATTGGTGAAATTACAAAAGAGCATCCTAATAAAGTAGTTTTAAAAAGTTTAATAGGCGGAAAAAGAATTGTAAGTCCACTAGTTGGCGAGCAATTACCAAGGATTTGTTAATTTGCAATTACCCAGTAAATACCAATAATAAATGCAAATAAACCTCCAGCTAACCGAATGCCTTTAAAAAAAGTATCATTATGGTCTTGTTTAGAATAAGCTGCTACTTTTCCAACAACCATGGCAAAAGCTATCATGGCAATTAATGTTCCTATTGCAAAACCAATAATATATTTTACAGAATCTAATTTTGATGAAAATCCAATTACTGGTAAAAACAATAAAAAATGAGCAACACCTGCTAATCCGTGAATAAAACCAACAGATAAAGAGGCAATATTTCCTTGTTTTAAATTTGGATGCGCATGCGTGTGTACTTTTTCAGAAGTATGGTTATGCGGATGTTCGTGAATAATAGGATTATTTTGAACGTGTACATGAATATGTTTATGCTTTTTTTCTTCTTTAAATATTTTAAGAAAAATCCACAATCCTAAACCAATTAAAATAAACCCAACAAATTGTTCACTGTGTTCGGATATTTTTTCAATAGGAATTAATTCTTTAAAAAATAAAAACAATAAACC
>NZ_JBFHHX010000198.1:0-4443 GCF_041596795.1 Lutibacter sp. | reverse complement strand
CTTCCTAAGTGATTAAATTTCTTTCCGTGTCTCATCTTATCTTATCGTAATTAAAACTTTCGTTTTAAATTAATCTTTATCTAATTTATATTTGCTTAAATCCATCCCAAAATTCAAACCTTTATTATGAACTAATTCATCTAATTCAGTTAAAGATTTCTTTCCGAAATTACGGAACTTCATCAAATCGTTTTTGTTAAATGATACTAAATCTCCTAACGTATCCACTTCAGCAGCTTTTAAACAATTTAGTGCTCTAACAGATAAATCCATATCCACTAATTTTGTTTTCAACAACTGACGCATGTGTAAAGATTCTTCATCATACGTTTCAGTTTGAGCAATTTCATCAGCTTCTAAAGTTATACGCTCATCAGAGAATAACATAAAATGATGAATTAAAATTTTTGCAGCCTCGGTTAATGCATCTTTAGGTGCAATTGAGCCATCAGTTGTAATATCAAAAACTAATTTTTCATAATCTGTTTTTTGCTCAACACGGAAGTTTTCAACTGCATATTTTACATTTTTTATAGGTGTAAAAATTGAATCAGTAAAAATTGTTCCTAAGGCTACTCCAGATTTTTTGTTTTCTTCAGCAGGTACAAATCCTCTTCCTTTTTCAATTGTAATTTCAAAATCTAAATTCACAGATTTCTCCATATTACAAATTACTAAATCATGATTTAATACTTGAAAACCTGAAATAAATTTTTGCAAATCACCAGCAGTTAATTGATTTTGATTTGAAATAGAAATACTAACAGTTTCTCTATCTGTATCATCAATTTGTTTTTTAAAACGAACTTGCTTTAAATTTAAAATAATTTCTGTTACATCTTCAACAACACCTTTGATTGTTGAAAATTCGTGCTCAATACCTTCAATACGAAGAGAAGTTATTGCAAAACCTTCTAATGAAGATAATAACACTCTTCTTAAAGCATTACCAACCGTTAAACCAAATCCAGGTTCTAAAGGTCTGAACTCAAATCTACCATTAAAATCGGTAGAATCAATCATAATTACTTTATCGGGCTTTTGAAAATTTAAAATTGCCATAATAGAATTGGTATCTTTAAAATTATTTAGAGTATAACTCTACGATTAATTGTTCCTTGATATTCTCAGGAATTTGGATTCTTTCAGGTACACTAACAAAATTTCCTTGTTTTGTATCTGAATTCCATGTAAGCCATTCATAAACATCACTTCTTCCAGCTAAAGAATCTTCAATTGCAACTAAAGATTTTGATTTTTCTCTCACTGCTACAACATCTCCAGCATTTAAAGTGTAAGAAGGTATATTTACCAACTCACCATTTACAGTAATATGTCTGTGAGATACTAATTGACGAGCTGCACTTCTACTAGGTGCAATTCCTAATCTATAAACAACATTATCTAATCTAGATTCACATAATTGTAATAAAATTTCACCAGTTACACCAGAAGATGCAGATGCCTTTTTAAATATGTTTCTAAATTGTTTTTCTAATATACCGTAAGTATATTTAGCTTTTTGTTTTTCTTCTAACTGAATTGCGTATTCAGATTTTTTTCCTCTACGCTTGTTAGCTCCGTGTTGTCCTGGAGGATAATTTCTTTTTTCAAAAGCTTTATCATCTCCAAAAATTGCTTCACCAAATTTACGAGCAATTTTAGTTTTTGGTCCTGTATATCTTGCCATTTCTTGTTATTAATTGATAGGGATTATGAATTAAGGCTAATCCTTCGATAATCATATAATCCTATCGGTTAAAATTTATTTAATTATACTCTTCTTCTTTTTGGAGGTCTACAACCATTATGTGGTAATGGAGTAACGTCAATAATTTCAGAAACCTCAATTCCTAAATTATGAATAGATCTAATAGCAGATTCTCTTCCGTTACCTGGTCCTTTTACATACACTTTTACTTTTCTCATACCTGCTTCGTGTGCAACTTTTGCACAATCTTCAGCAGCTAATTGAGCAGCATAAGGAGTATTCTTTTTAGAACCTCTAAATCCCATTTTCCCAGCTGATGACCAAGAAATTACATCACCTTTTTTATTTGTAAGTGATATAATAATATTGTTAAATGAAGCAGTGATATGTGCTTCACCAACTGCCTCTACAATAACTTTACGTTTTTTTGTACTTGCTTTCGCCATATTATTTAGTTTTTAGTTGTTAGTTTTTAGTTGTTAGAATCCTAAACATTTCTATTTCGAACAGATTCATCTAACTTCTAATTACTATGCGCTAACGCCTATTTATTATTTAGTTGCTTTTTTCTTGTTAGCAACAGTTTTACGCTTACCTTTTCTAGTTCTAGAATTGTTTTTAGTTCTTTGACCACGCAAAGGCAATCCAGATCTATGACGGATACCTCTATAACAACCAATATCCATTAAACGTTTAATGTTTAATTGAATTTCAGAACGTAATTCACCTTCTATAGTGTAGGATCCTACTTGCTCTCTAATGTTATGAATTTCATCATCAGTCCAATCTTGAACTTTAGTGTCTTCATTAACTTTTGCAATTGCTAAAATTTCTTTAGCTCTGTTTTTTCCAATTCCATAAATATAAGTTAAGGAAATTACACCTCTCTTATTTTTTGGAATATCTATACCTGCTATTCTTGCCATAATTATCCTTGTCTTTGTTTAAATCTAGGATTTTTTTTGTTGATTACATATAACCTGCCTTTTCTACGCACTATTTTGCACTCGGCACTTCTCTTTTTTACTGATGCTCTAACTTTCATCCGTTTATCCTTTAATATCTGTAAGTAATTCTTGCTTTTGTTAAATCGTATGGACTCATTTCTAACTTTACTTTATCTCCAGGTAATAATTTAATATAATGCATACGCATTTTACCTGAAATATGTGCCGTTACTACGTGCCCATTTTCCAACTCCACTCGAAACATTGCATTTGATAATGCTTCTGTAATGGTCCCGTCTTGTTGTATGGCTGATTGTTTTGCCATTATGCTATTGATTTTCTTTTAGTACCCTTTTTCATTAAACCATCATAATGACGATTTAATAAATGAGAATTAATTTGTTGAATTGTATCTATTGCAACACCAACCATAATTAATAGTGATGTACCACCATAAAATAATGCCCAAGACTGAGTTAATCCAAACTTAACAACAATAGCTGGTAAGATAGCAACCAACGCTAAAAATAATGATCCAGGGAATGTTATTAAAGATAAAACTCTATCTAACATTTCTCCGGTATCTTTTCCAGGTCTAATCCCAGGAATAAATCCACCACTTCTTTTTAAATCATCTGCCATTTTATTTGTTGGTATTGTAATTGCGGTGTAAAAATAACTAAAAATTATTATTAACACAGCAAATAATACATTATACCATAAACCAAACATATTGGAGAACTCTAAACCAATAGATTTTATAATCTCATTATCAGATCTACCTAATAAAGCTGGTGCAAACATAATTGCTTGAGCAAATATAATAGGCATAACACCAGATGAATTTAATTTTAATGGTAAATAATCTCTAGATCCTGCAACACTTTGAATATTACCTGCAACAGTTTTTCTAGCATATTGTACTGCTATTCTTCTAACTGCTGTTACCAAATATACACAAACCATAATAACAAGGAACCAAACAATTACTTCAATAAGCATCATTATTAAACCTCCATTTGATGCAGATACTTTAGAAACTGCCTCTTGAATAAATGATCCTGGAAAACGAGCTATAATACCAATCATAATTAATAACGATATTCCGTTACCAATTCCTTTATCAGTAATTTTTTCACCTAACCACATTGCAAAAATAGTTCCAGCTGTTAAAATTACCATAGAAGATAACCAAAACATACTACCACTAATGTAAAATGCAGAAGAAGGGATTAATTGATAAATATTTGTAATATATGCAGGTCCTTGAACCATAGTAATTGCAATTGTTAACCAACGTGTAATTTGGTTAATCTTTTTTCTTCCACTTTCACCATCCTTTTGTAATTTTTGTAAATAAGGAACCGCAATTCCCATTAATTGAACTACAATTGAAGCGGATATATATGGCATAATTCCAAGAGCGACAATAGATGCCTGAGCAAAAGCTCCTCCTGTAAACATATCTAATAAACCTAATATACCTCCACCACTAGTTTGGTTTTGTAGAGCTTCTTGAGCAACAGTAATGTCAATGCCAGGAAGCGGAACTTGTGCAGCAAAACGATAAATGGCCATAAATCCAAGAGTCAATAAAATCTTATTTCTAAGTTCTTCTATTGTCCAAATATCTTTTATGGTTTGAATAAATTTTTTCATCTTACTTAAGTATTATAACGTTTCTGCTGTACCTCCTAATTTTTCAATAGCTGCTTTAGCAGTTGCTGTAAATTTATGAACTGTTACATTTAATTTACCTTTTAACTCACCATTACCTAATATTTT
>NZ_JBFHHX010000197.1:0-4448 GCF_041596795.1 Lutibacter sp. | reverse complement strand
TGAATAATCACTAGAAGCACTTTTACTATCTGTAGCTTTTACTCTCCAATAGTAAGCAACTCCTTTTTCTAGCGCTATAGTTTTTGTAGTTGTAGTACTAGTTAAAGTATGCGCTAAAGTTGCAAATGTAGAACTCTTAGATACATCAATAGTATAGGTTATTGCGTTTGATTCTGGATCTGTTGATGCACCCCAAGTAAACACCACTGAATTATCTATACATAGTAAGTTATTAGTTGGATACGTTAATGTTGGTACTGTAGGAGCTTCATTTGTTTCTACTGGATCTGGAGTGTCACTTCCGCCGCCACCGCCACATGAAAATAATATACTACTTAGTGCTATAGTTGCTAAAATTTTTTTCATTTCTTATTTATTTTATAATTTATTTAATAGGGTTCTTACTTATAGTAATTAGTATCAAAGAATCTGATTGTTTTATTTGGTTTATTACTTAATAACTTTGCAATTGAATTTTTTTACTGTTTAACAATTTTAAGTATAACAGGCTGATCCAAAATTATTTTTGCTAAGTAGATTCCTGCAGGTTCATTAGTAATGTCAAGTTTAATACTTTCAGTATACATAACATGCTGTTTTTTAGATATTAATTGTCCAAATACATTATATAGTTCAATAGTTACATCATTTTCTGTAATTGGTAATTTAATTTCAACTTTTCCACTTGTTGGGTTTGGATAAAAGCTAATATCACTTTTTAAATTAGAAAAATCATTTATGGTTAAAGTGGTACTTACATCTACGTTTACAATCTCTAACAAACTCTCACATAATGATGTGTTATCTGTTGCTTTTACCCAATAATTTTTTGATTCTGTTAAAGCTTCGGTTGTATAAGAACTCCCTGTATATATTGATGTTTCAGCCAATTCTGTATCGTACCAAGTGTAGGTGTAATTAGCATTTGGATTTTCAACGTTTAATGTTGCTGAAGTTCCATTTGGAATTGTGCCAACATTAGAAACAGTTACTGATGGAAGTTCAATTGAAGTTGATACGTTCACTATTTGTTCACAACTGCTTGTATTTCCAAATTTATCTTTTACAGTCCAAATAATTATGTTTTCACCTAATTCCAGCGTTGTGCCAGCTAATGAAGTAGGTTTGTTTATAGTTTCTATATCATTTATTTTAGAAAAGTACAATTCCGTAATGGTTCCATTATCAGATGCTTTTCCATTTGAAGGCGATACGTTTGCGGTCCAAGTTTCTTCTGTATAATCGTACTGAGTTCCTGTAATAGTATAATTACAAGCACTTGGAGAATCAATATCTATAGTGATGGAAGTTATTTTTGGAGCAATAATATCTACATTTGATAAAATATATACAGGATCATTACTAGTTAAAGCAAACGTATCAGTAGTTGCGTTTACAGTGTATTTTGTTCCATCTACTGTAGAATCTCCGTTATATTTAAACCAATCTCCAGTATAAGTGTAACCTGGTGTAATTGTAGTGTCATTTGCTGTATCAAAATTACCAATTGCAATTACTTCTGTAGGATTTCCAGAGGCATTTGCTGTATTGTCATTTAAAGACATATACCGTGTCCATTCTGTTTCGCTACCAATATTTCCATAATCAACCGTTTGATACAAGTTAAAATTATTTCTAAATTTAAAAATATAGCTATAAAAATTATAGATTTCTTGTCTTTCAGAATTTTCATCATAATTTAATTCCCAAGCTGAAGATTTTTCACCTGTTCTACCATTTTCATCAATAGAAATGTCGTAACCTAATTCCCCAAATTGCCAAACCATTCTTGGTCCTGGAAGTAACAAATTAAAAGCAGCAGGAAGTTTAGTTCTATTAGAAAGGTAATTGTCTGTACCATTATTATTTGCTCCCCAAGTTTTTACTTTGTATCCAACTCTTTCTTCATCGTGGCTTTCCATATAGCTCATATAATTGGCAAAATTGAAATCTCTAGAAGTATAAACACTCGTCCAAAAACTTTTAATATTTGTGCCCATTGCCATTTCTAACCAACTATCTTGAGGGCCAGATCCCGACCATAATAAAATACCATAATCGGCTAAAACTTTATCCTCGTCATCGTTTGCAAGATGTTCAAATATTGCGTAAGTATTTGGATGGTTTGTCCACATTTGATTTACCATTCTTTCTAAAATTGCTATTCTGCAAGTGTTATAATTACTCGCCCAAGGATCATTTATATCTTGATCAGATTGTGTAAAACCTTTGGTAAAATCGAAACGGAAACCATCAAATTTAAATTCTGAAATCCAGTAATCTAAAATATCATCAACCATATTTTGTGTATGCTCACTGGCGTGATTCCAATCAGCTCCCCAATGTCCAGAAGTATCATAAATTCCTTTATGTTCTGCATTAAACCAAGGATTGTCATCCGCAGGTTGGTTTAAGTTGTTGTTCCAATATAACATAGCATTTGGATTGGAGTAAAAAGCGTGATTTAAAACTAAATCATTCACAACCGCAATGCCTCTTAAATGAGCTTCATCAATAAATTCTTTTAAATCGTTTTCTGTTCCATAAGCTTTATCAGCTGCAAAATAGTAGTTTGGGTTGTAACCCCAACTGTTGTTACCTTCAAATTCAGAAATTGGCATTACGTGAATACAATTTATGCCCAATTCTTTTATATAATCTAGCTTTTCTGTGGCTGCTTTATAGGTTCCTTCTTCTGTAAAATCTCTAAAATGAAGTTCGTATATATTTAAATCATTTCTAGAAATAGATCGGCTAAAAGTAGGAACTTGCCAAGAATAATCAGTTTTATTAAGTTCTAAAACAGAAGCTCTTCCCGAAGTTTTGCCTGTAGGATATGCAATTAAATTTGGATAAACTGTTGAAGCAATGTATTGATCATCTGGATCTGATATTTTTCGTGCGTACGGGTCTCCAATTTTAATTTCTCCATCAACTAAATATTGAAATACATATTCATTTTGTACAGGAGAAAGGGTAGAGGTGTTTAATGTAATCCACCAATAATCTCCATCTTTTTTTAATTGATAGGCGTTTGAAATTTCCCAATTGTTAAAATCACCAATTAAATGAACCACTTTTTTACTTGCCGAAGTTGAAGTTGAAGTAGTGTTTTCGCAATCACTGCTGTTATAATACTTATAAGTAGTACTTGTTGGTGTGTGAAGTACAAAAGTTACCTCATTTGCGCTAGGAAAGTTATAATTAATTCCTTTTTCTGCTCCAGTAGGCATTGTTTCTTCATCTACAATTCCATAGGCTTTAATTTCGAAATTTTTAGTTTTTGTTTCACTGCCAAAATCTACCAAAAGTTGGTAATAATGTGTAACATCAACATCTGAAAGCGAATGGCTAAATGTATAATTTTGAGTTGTAGAGCTATTTAAATTTGTATTTGTTACAACACCATTTTCATCTAATTCTATTAAAGTCCAATTTGCAGAAGTATTTGCCTCTCCAGTAATATTAAAAGTTTGATTTGTTTCAACTAAAAATGGATTATAAGTTGGATTGGTAATTAAAAAATAATTTTTAGGATTTATTGCTATATGGTAATTAGATCCGTTATTATCTTCTTTATTACTTCCAGTTTCATCTCTAAAAAGAAAATTAAGAGCAAAAGCATCATCATTAGTTGTTAACGCATAATAAGTTTCTATATTAGTTAGTGTAATTGTCCAAATATTTGCTGTTTCCGTAAGTGTCATTTCCCCAATTCCATCATCTGTTCCCCAATTTCCAACAGCCTTACTAAATAAGTAAGAATCTGGTTCATCTGTAGCAACACCAGAATGGAAATAAATTTTTGAAGCAGTTGCTAAAGCTGTTCCAGTTGCATCTAAAGTAATTGTAACCTGCTCACTTCTGGTTGGTATTGCAGGACTAATAGTTACTATTCCATTTAAAATAGTAGCATCTGTTATTGAAAAAGTTGCTATGTAATTTGCACCGTTATTGTTAGAATATTTATCACCATCGCTTGTTGTTGCTTGAAAATATATTTCAATGGTATAATCTCCTGCAGCTAAACCATTAAGTATATTAATAGTTTCTGATGAAGTATTCCATTTCTGATTACCAGAAGTTCCATCTACATTATCTTCAGCAAATGATAAACTAATTCCATTAAATGATGATGAAGGTGTGGTGTTTGTATTGTAAATTCTGTAATATAAATAAGCGCCAGTTACATCACTTCCGCTATTTTTCCAAGTTTTAATTTCTCCACCATTTAGCAAATAACTAGATCCGCTAGTAAAACTACCAAGGTTAGTACCATTAAAATCTGGTAGATCTGTAACTGCTTGGGCATCATAATAAGTACCACTATTTGTAATGATATATGATTGATAAATACCCGAATCTGCAAAAATTATATTCGTGAAAAAAAGCACAGAAATAACTAAAAGAATTTGTCTTTTCATGAATGTTATTTTTAATAATGTCTT
>NZ_JBFHHX010000196.1:0-4495 GCF_041596795.1 Lutibacter sp. | reverse complement strand
TCTTTTACGGCTACTAAAAATCCTACAGATTCTCTTCCGTCAATAATTCTATGATCATAAGATAGCGCAACGTACATAATTGGTCTAATTACAACTTCTCCGTTTACAGCAATTGGTCTTTCTACAATATTGTGCATTCCTAAAATTCCACTTTGAGGAGGGTTTATAATAGGAGTTGATAGCATTGATCCAAAAACACCGCCGTTTGTAATTGTAAAGGTTCCACCAGTCATTTCATCAATAGTAATTTGACCGTCGCGTGCTCTAATTGCTAAACGTTTTACTTCATTTTCTACGCCTCTAAAAGTTAAGTTTTCGGCATTTCTAATAACAGGAACCATTAATCCTTTTGGACCAGAAACTGCAATTGAAATATCTTGAAAATCATGTGAAATTTTATAATCTCCATCTAACATAGAGTTTACATCTGGGTACATTTTTAATGCTCTAACAACAGCTAAGGTAAAGAAACTCATAAAACCTAAACCTACATTGTGTTTTGCTTTAAACGCATCTTTATAATCGTTACGTAAATCAAAAATAGGTTTCATATCTACTTCGTTAAACGTAGTAAGCATTGCGGTTTCATTTTTTACAGAAACCAAACGCTCTGCAACTTTTCTACGAAGCATTGAAAGTTTTGTTTTTTCTGAACTACGAGATCCACCTGCAGGAGTTCCCATACTTGGCACAGCTTTTACAGCATCATCTTTGGTAATTCTACCATCTTTTCCTGTTCCAACTACTTCAGAAGGAGTTATTCCTTTTTCGGCTAATACTTTTTTTGCAGCTGGTGAGGCGCTTCCACTAGCGTATGTTTTTTCTACAGGAGTTGGCGCAACTACTTTTTCTGCTTTTGGAGTTTCTGTAGCTTTTTCTTCATTTTTTGGAGTAGCACCATCTGGTTTTTTTCCATCTAAATCAATTAAACAAACTACTGAACCAACTGCTACAGCGTCACCTTCTTCAGCTTTTAATGTTATTATACCACTTTCTTCAGCAGGTAATTCTAAGGTTGCTTTGTCAGAATCTACTTCGGCAATTGGTTGATCTTTTTCTACATAATCACCATCTTGTACAAGCCAAGTTGCAATTTCTACTTCTGTAATAGATTCTCCCGGAGAGGGAACTTTCATTTCTAGAATCATATTTTTTATTTTTAGTCTTTTTTAGACGATTTTTTAATTAGTTAGTTTCAAATACTTTATCAATAACAAGTTGATGTCTTATTTTAAATCTGGTTGTTGAACCTGCAGCTGGTACTGCATAAAAAGGCTGAGATGCAACCTCTAAGTGTACCAATCTAAAACGTTGTAACATATAACTCCAAGCACCCATATTTTCAGGTTCTTCTTGTGCCCAAACATATTTTTTTACATTTGGATATGATGCAATAATAGCTTTTAATTTATCTATATGTAACGGGAATAATTGTTCTATTCTTACCAATGCTACATCTTCTCTGTTTAATTCTGTGCGTTCTGCTAATAAATCGTAATAAAATTTACCGGTACAAAATACCAATTTAGTTACTTTTTCTTTAACAACGGTATCATCAATTACTTCTTGAAAAGCACCATTTGCAAATTCATTTAATTTTGATACGGCTAATGGATGGCGCAACAAACTTTTTGGAGTAAAAACTATTAATGGTTTTCTATAATCACGTTTCATTTGGCGTCGTAATAAATGATAGAAGTTTGCAGGTGTTGTGCAATTAGTAACAATCATATTATCTATGGCGCATAGTTGTAAAAAACGTTCCATTCTACCAGATGAATGTTCAGATCCTTGACCTTCATATCCGTGTGGTAGTAAAACAACTAATCCATTTTGAAGTTTCCATTTGTCTTCAGCGGCTGATAAATACTGATCGAAAATAATTTGTGCTCCGTTGCTAAAATCACCAAATTGCGCTTCCCAAATAGTTAATGCATTTGGATTTGCCATTGCGTACCCATAATCGAAACCAAGAACTCCATATTCAGATAAAAGAGAATTATAGATGGTCATGTTTCCTTTAATATCTTTTACTGTATTTAGTAAATTTATGCGTTCTTCTGAAATTTCATCTCTTAAAATAGCATGACGATGACTAAAAGTTCCTCTTTCAACATCTTGACCAGAAATACGAACATCAAAACCTTCTTGCAATAAACTTCCGTATGCCAGTGTTTCTCCCATTCCCCAATCAATAGCATCGGTTTCAAAAACCATTTTATTTCTATCCATTAAAATACGTTCGGCTTTTCTTAAAAACTTTACGTTTTTTGGTACTGTAGAAACTGTTTTGGCTATTTCTTGTAGTTTGTCTTTTGCATAAGAAGTGTCTTCAGAAATTAGCATTGCATCTTCATCTCTTCTTGTAAAGCCTTCCCAGGCATCTTCCATAAATTCTCTAATATTAGAAGTTTCTTCTTCTTTAGATTTTAGATATTCTTCTTCTAGTAAATTTTTAAAATCATCTATGGTTTTATTTAAATAGGTAATGTCTATAGAACCTTCTTCAATTAATTTTTTAGCGTAAATATCTCTAGGATTGTCATGTTTGGCAATTGCTTTGTATAAATTAGGTTGGGTAAATCTTGGTTCATCACCTTCGTTATGCCCGTATTTTCTGTATCCTAATAAATCTATAAAAATATCACGTTTAAATTTCATTCTAAAATCTAGCGCCATTTCTATTGCATGTACAACAGCTTCAACGTCATCTGCGTTTACGTGTAAAACAGGTGAAAGTGTTACTTTTGCAACATCTGTACAATAGGTACTTGAACGTCCATCTAAATAATTGGTTGTAAATCCAATTTGATTGTTAACCACAATGTGAATAGTTCCACCAGTTGAATAACCGTTTAGTTTACTCATTTGAATTACTTCGTACACTAATCCTTGACCAGCAATTGCGGCATCTCCGTGTACAATAATTGGTAATAATTTAGAATTATCGCCATTGTAATCTTTATCAATTTTAGCTCTAGAAATTCCTTCAACAATTGGCCCAACAGTTTCTAAATGTGAAGGATTTGGAACTAAATTCATTTTTAGTTTTTTGTTGTTTCTTAGGGTTTTTTGGGTTGTAAAACCTAAATGGTATTTTACATCTCCATCAATAGTTTCATCTTCAAAATCTTTTCCTTCAAATTCGCTAAAAAGTTCATGAACAGGTTTTCTAAAAATATTAACTAAAGTGTTTAATCTACCTCTATGCGCCATTCCAAGCACAAATTCATCACAATTATAAACTTCGGCAGCATTTCTAATGACTGCACTAATTGCTGGAATTAAAGTTTCTCCACCTTCTAATGAAAAACGTTTTTGACCAACATATTTAGTTTGTAAAAAGTTTTCAAAAGTAACAGCTTGTGTTAATTTTTTTAGAATGTATTTTTTTGATTCTATTGAATAATTTGGATGGTTTGCGTTGTTTGTAAGTTGTTTTTGAAACCATTTAATTTCTTCAGGGTTACGAATGTACATATATTCAACACCAATAGAATCGCAATAAACGGTTTCTAAATGTTTAATAATGTTACGTAAGGTATTTTTACCAGATCCAACTAATTCCCCTGCATCAAAAACCGTATCTAAATCATTTTCAGAAAGACCAAAATTTTCAATTGCTAAAGTTGGCGAATATTGTCTTCTGGCACGAACAGGATTTGTTTTTGTAAATAAATGACCTCTGGTTCTGTAGCCATTAATAAGGTCGATAACTTTAAATTCCTTTAAAACATTTTCAGGAACTTGTATGTTATTAGTGTTTGAGGGAGCTTGGTCTGTTAACGAATATTTTTCGTTTGCAAAGTCATATCCTTGAAAAAAGCTTCTCCAGCTAGGTTCAACGGCATCAGGATTTATTAAATACTGGTCGTATACATCGGCAATAAAACCTGTATGAACAGCATTTAAAAATGAAAATTTATCCATAGTATTTGTTAGTAGTATATATGTATTATTTTACATTGTAAAAATACAATTTTTAGTAAAACAACCATTTTAAATGGGGTATTTTTAGAATTATTATAGATTTATCAAAAAACACCACTTCAATCAAAAAAACTGTATGTGAACAGTATGTTTTTTTAGGTTTTAGTGTAAAGTTGATAAAAAAAGAGATTGGATTTTAAGTTGGTTTAAATTTAGTTTTCAATTACTTACAAATGGTTTTTAAAAAAGATTTAAAAAAGATTCATTTTTTTTTAAAAAATTGTTGCAGAAAACATAAAACCTTGTATATTTGCACTCGCAAAAGAGAATAAATTCCTCCTTAGCTCAGTTGGTTAGAGCATCTGACTGTTAATCAGAGGGTCCTTGGTTCGAGCCCAAGAGGGGGAGCTACTCAAAGCAGATAAAAGCCTTTACAGAAATGTAGAGGCTTTTTTAGTTTATGTATTTAATAAGAATATTCCGCCACCATCATATAAATAATCATTACCCAAGCAAATAATTTCTTTATTATTGATACTTAAAAATTTGGATAATGCTTGGCCAT
>NZ_JBFHHX010000195.1:0-4550 GCF_041596795.1 Lutibacter sp. | reverse complement strand
TATCTTTAATTCAAAATACAGATATTTGAATTGGATTCATTTAATAGTATTGTAAAAATTAACGCAAATACTTATTTTAAAGGTGCTCTAACCAAGGTTAACAACAAAAAAAAAGTGCATCCCAATTAAAACTTTCGTAATTTCGCACACTTGACGTTTAATATATAAACAAAAAAATAAAGACATGAGTAAAATAATGACAGTCGACATATTGTCGAGTATTAAAGGAGCGCAGCCCTCAGAGGCAGTGAATAAATTATTTGATGTGATTAAAAATGCACATACCAATAATAATTCTTTAAATAATGTCAATTATAATTGCGTGTCTGTAAACGACCTTAGAGAAGATATTGTAGTTGAAAGTTCGGCTATTGAAAAAGAATTAATTATAGAAAACTTTCCGAACAAAAAAAACGGTTATCTAGTAGTTGCTAAAATTATAGAAGACTAACTATGGAATCTCAAATAAAAGAATTGCACCAACAATTGGTGACAAAACAGATTACTTGTACTGCTTTGGTGCAAGAAAAATTAGACCTACTTAAAAAGAACACACACAATACTGTTAATTCTTTATTAAACACTTTAGCACTAGATTTAGCTAAAAAAGTGGATGCAAAAATTGAAAAAGGTGAAGAAATTGGATTATTGGAAGGAATTCCCTTCGGAATTAAAGATGTGTATATGTTGCAAGGAACTTTTGCAACTGCAAGTTCAGATTTATTAAAAAATTACAAATCGGCTTATACTGCAACAGCCATTCAAAAGTTGTTAGATGCTGGAGCTATTCCATTAGTAAAAGAAAACTGCGATAGTTTTGGACATGGTTCCTCTAGTGAAAATACTATTTTTGGTGCTGTTAAAAATGCAGTAAATCGTAATTTAGTTGCAGGAGGTTCTAGTGGTGGATCTGCAGTAAATGTTGCTTTAGATTACACCGTTTTTTCAATTGGTGGAGATACTGGAGGTTCTATTCGTCAACCTGCAGGATACAACAATATTTACGGATTAAAACCAACATACGGACGTATTTCTCGTTACGGTTTAATGGCATACGCATCAAGTACAGATTGTGTTGGCCCTTTAGCAAAATCTATTGAAGATATTCGTATTTTATTAAATGTTATGAGTGGTAAAGATCCTAAAGATCAAACAACCATTACTTCATCAGAAATAAGTGAAGAAACCACTTTAAAAAACACCATAAAAACAATTGGGTATTTTAAAAACTTTATTGAAAACGACGCTATTGATTCTACAATAAAAGCAGATTTTTTAGCAGCTATTAATAAAATAAAAGCAAAAGGAATTACAGTAAAAGAATTAGATTTCTTTCCATCAGATATTTTAGTTTCAACATATTACACATTGGCAATGGCTGAAACTGCTTCAAACTTATCTCGATTAGATGGAACAAATTATGGAAATAGAATTGAATCGGAAAACTTAAAAGAAACGTATTCGGTAACACGCTCAGAAAATTTTTCAGAAGAAACAAAACGAAGAATTGTTGGAGGAAACCAAGTATTATCGCAAGGATTTTCTGATGAAATTTACTTAAAAGGATTGGCTATTAGAGATCAAATTGCTGAAAACTTTACAAAAGATTTTGAAGAAGTTGATATTATTTTATCGCCAGTTACACCTATGAGTCCACCAAAAATTGGTGATAGCTTAAAAGATCCTTTGGCAATGTATTTATCTGATGCTTACACCGTTGGTTTTAGTTTAGGACAATTACCAACGTTAACTGTACCACAAGGAACACAAACTGGATTGCAAATTACTGCAGCCAAAAACAACGAAGAATTGATATTGAAGTTTGCTAACTTCTTAAAAGATACAATATAATGGAATTGGAGCAATTAAATGCGGCTATAAAGGCCCACGATTTAGAATTGGTAATTGGACTAGAAACGCACGTTCGATTAAATACCAAAACAAAGTTGTTTTGTTCTTGTCCAAATCAAGAAATTGAAACACCAAACCAAAACATTTGTTCGGTTTGTACTGGTCAAATGGGAGTTTTACCTGCCATTAATAAAGAAGCTATAACCAAAGCCATTTATTTTGGAAAAGCAGTAGATTCTTCATTTTCTAACGAAGTAATCTCTTGGGATAGAAAACATTACGAATACCCAGACAATCCTAAAAACATACAAATTACACAATTTCACAATCCTATTATTCCGGACGGACAAGTTTCTTGTTACCGAAATGATGGTTCTCAGTTTACCGTAAATTTAACGCAAGTACATATAGAAGAAGATGCTGCAAAATTAATGCACGAGAAAAAAGTGAGTTTGGTAGATTTTAACAAAGCCGGCGTGCCTTTAATTGAAATTGTTACGGAACCTTGTATTAGAAATATTGAAGATGCATCTATTTACGCGCAATACATCCAGCGTATTGTTCAAAACTTAGGAATTTCTGAAGCAAACCTTGAAAAAGGAGAATTTAAATCGGATGTTTCGGTTTCTCTTCGTAAAAAAAGAAGCTACGATTTAAATCCGCGTACTGAAATTAAAAACTTAAACTCGTTTAAGTTTATGGTGGAAGCTTTAAAGGAAGAAGTTGAAAAACAATTTAACTATTACAAAGAGAATAAAGAGTTTAGACCAGATCAAACCACCGTTTTATGGGATGCCGATTTAAAGCAAACCAAAACAATGCGTAAAAAGGAATTTGAAGCCGATTATAGATTTATTTCGGAACCAGATTTACCTTTTGTAAGTATAAAAGATGCTGTTGATGCAATTAAAGTTGATACAAGCGCATTGCCATATGCAGTTGAAACAATTTTAATTCAAGGTGGTGTTTTACCACAAGACGCAAAGTTTTTTACTGCAGATGCTATTCGTTCTAAAACTTTTATGGATATTAATAATGTACTTAAAGATCCATCATTTGTTGCAAAAACATTGGTAAACAATATTCATGCTGATGAATATTCTAAAATAAACAACATCAACCATTTAATTGAAATTTTCCAGTTATTTAAGGCTGAAAAAATTACAGTTGTATTGGTTCAAAATGCAATAACAGCCTATTTAAAAGATAGAACTTTTGATTACAATAAATATTTTGATGAAAATACTATTTCAGAAGCTCAAATTAAAAATGCTATTGAAAAAGTAATTTCGGAAAACGAAGCCATTGCCAATGAAATTAAAGCAGGAAACCAAGGAAAAGCTGGTATTTTAGTTGGAAAAATAATTGCTATTATTGGAAAAGGTGCTTCTGGAAAAGTAATTAGAGAAGGTATTTTAACTGCTTTAGGTGCTGATGAAATGCAAGCTTCAAAAAATGAAGCTCAAAAATCTAAAATAGAAGGTGCAACTTCATCATCAAAAGAACAAGAAGAAGTTTTACCTGAAATTCCTATTGTAATAAAAGAAAGTTACAGAACGCATTTAACTTCAAGTTTATCAGAAAAAAATATCAACGAAAAAATATCTTTAGCTGGTTGGGTTGCAAGTGTGCGTGATCACGGAGAATTAATTTTTATTGATTTACGCGATTCAAGTACTGAAATTTTTCAGGTTCGATTAAGTAGAGAATCGTTCCCTAATTTAGATGAATTGGTAAAGTTAAAACCAGAATCTGTAATTATGGTTACCGGAGTTGTAGTACAACGTAATGCCGATGATTACAATACTGCTTTAAGAACTGGTGAAATTGAATTAGAAACTTCGGAATTAGAAATATTAAATCTTTCTAAAACATTGCCTTTTGAAATAAAAAGAGCCACAAAAACAAACGAAAATGTTCGTTTTCAATACAAGTTTTTAGATCATAGAAATGATGATGTTAGACGTGTAATTGTAAATCGCCACAAGGTTATAAAATTATTGCGCGACATTTTAGATGAAGAAAATTTCTTAGAAATTGAAACGCCAATTTTAAGTGCCGGAACCGATGAAGGAGCGCGCGAATTTATTGTTCCAACACGTAAACAACCTGGTTTCTTTTATACCTTACCGCAAGCGCCACAACAATTTAAACAAATGTTAATGGTGAGTGGTTATGAAAAATATTTCCAAATTGCACGTTGTTTTAGAGATGAAGATTCTCGTGGAGATCGTCAGCCAGAATTTACACAATTAGATATTGAAATGGCGTACGCAAGTATGCAGCAAATTATAGATTTAAATACAAAAATGTTTAATGAAGTAGTTAAAAAAGTGTATGGTAACAAATGGATTTTACGTCCGTTTGAAGTAATTACCTACAAAGATGCTATGGACAAATACGGTTGCGACCGACCAGATTTACGTTTTGGTTTACAATTACAAGATATAACCAATATTGTTAAAGACACTACTTTTCAGGTATTTAGCAAACCAATTGAAGATGGTGGAATTGTAAAATGCATTAAAGTTTCAGCAAAAGAGCAAGGTAACAAGCGATTATCTAAAGGACAAATTGAAAATTTAACTTCAATAGCTCAACAAAACGGTTTAGGTGGTTTAGCGTATATTATTGTAAATGAAAATGAATTACAATCGCCAATTATTAAATTTTTAGGTGAAGATATTGCAGCAGGAATT
>NZ_JBFHHX010000194.1:0-4585 GCF_041596795.1 Lutibacter sp. | reverse complement strand
TTAAATATCCTAAATCATCTCTTCTATTCCCTTGTAATGCAAAGTGGTAAGATCCATCATAATATTCATAAACACAATCCAGTGGATTAACACCTCCACTTGGTAAAAAAGCTTCACCATTTAATAAACAGCCAAAAGTATTTTCTCCTGTTTGGGTAGCTTCTGGTAACTGGTCTATTGGTGCAATAGAATCGTTATCTTTATTACAAGCTGTTAGTAATATGGTAATTGTTAAAATAAGAACTAGTTTTTTCATAATTATACTATTTTAGGGTATCTTAATTATTGTAGTAGTTAAACCGTAAAAAACAACACAAAAAAGACTAATTAGTCTTAAATAGTTATGTAATTTTACGTAGAAAAAATTGTAAGTAGTAAAATAATCCATAGCAAAAAAATCTTTTTTCAAGACTAATTTATAAAAATTAATAATACGAAATGAAATTATTTTAAACAAATAATATTTTACAAAAATTGTGGTTAAAAAATCACAATAAATTTGTGTTTTTAACTTGGATGGGTTATTTAATTTACATTCATTACCGTCATTTTCACCCAAATAAATCAAAACAAGCACTTACTATTTTAGCACTTGCGTTTGTTGTATTGTTAGTGTATTGGTTTGGTGTAAACTATTTACCAGTAGCTAATAATAGTGTTCATACGTATACGGAGTAATAAAATTATTTGGGCGTTACCCTTTGGGTCAGGCTTTCACTACTCGCTTTTTTCAGTTTAAAATAAAACTAAAAAAGAGCTCAAACAAACCGTTCAATCCTTAACGCAAATACATTATTAAATAAAAAAATCCTTATGTTTAAAATACATTCAAAATAAGGATTTATGTTTTATAAAAATGGTGTTTTTTAGTACCCTAATTTTTCTCTTACACGTTTTAAAACATCAGCAGCAACGGCTTTAGCTTTTTCGGCACCAATAGCCAAAGCTTTATCAACTTCTTGTAAGTTTTCCATATAATAATTGTAGCGAGTTCTTTCTTTAGCAAATTTAGTAATTAACAAATCATAAAAAGCTTGTTTAGCAGTTCCATAACCATAATTACCACCTTCATAATTAGCTCTCATTTCAGCAATTTCAGCTTCAGTAGCTAATAATTTATACAATGCAAATAAATTACACGTATCAGGGTTTTTAGGGTCTTCAAGTGGTGTGGAATCTGTTTGAATTTTCATAATTTGCTTACGAAGTTGCTTGTCTGGTAAAAATATATTAATAATATTACCACTAGATTTACTCATTTTTCCACCATCAGTTCCTGGCACCCACATAGATCCTTCTTGTATTTTTGCTTCTGGCGGCACTAAAGTGTCACCCATTTGGTGGTTAAATCGGTTAGCTACATCACGCGTTATTTCTAAATGTTGTAATTGGTCTTTTCCAACAGGAACAATTTCTGCATCGTATAATAAAATATCAGCAGCCATTAACATTGGATAGCTAAATAAACCAGCATTTACATCTTCTAATCTATCTGCTTTATCTTTAAAACTGTGGGCTAATGTTAAACGTTGGTACGGAAAAAAGCAACTTAAATACCAAGAAAGTTCTGTAACTTCAGGAATATCACTTTGTCTATAAAAAACAGTTTTGTTAACATTTAATCCACAAGCAAGCCAAGTTGCGGCCGTGCTGTAGGTGTTTTCACGTAATTCTTTACCGTTTTTTATTTGTGTTAAAGAATGCAAATCAGCAATAAATAAAAATGATTCGTTTTTAGGGTTATTTGCCATTTCAATAGCAGGGATAATTGCGCCTAATAAGTTTCCTAAATGTGGTGTTCCAGTACTTTGTACACCTGTTAAAATTCTCGACATTTTTTCAAAATTTAAGTGGCAAAAATACATATTTTAAAAAGAAATTAGAATAGAATTAAATATGTATTTTTGATACTTATGAATTTATTTAAATACTTGTTTTATATTTTTTGGCGATGCTGGTTTTACGGTTGGGTATTATTTACAATAATTCCAATTTTTCCGGTATTATTAATTGTTACCTCTTCAGATAAATTATACCCCATTTTTTTTAAAATGGCACAAGCTTGGGCTAAAACCATTTTATTTGTGATGGGTTTTAAAGTAGATTTGTTTGAAGAAGAAATAGTTGACAATACAAAAAGTTATATGTTTTGTCCTAATCACACTTCTATGATAGATGTTATGGTTATGCTCTCAGTTGCCAGAAATCCATTTGTGTTTGTGGGAAAAAAAGAATTGACTAAAATTCCAATTTTTGGTTTTTTTTACAAACGTACCTGCATTATTGTTGATAGAAGCAATTCTAAAAGCAGATTGGCCGTTTTTGAAGCTGCCAGAAAAAGGTTAAGCAATGGTTTAGATGTTTGTATTTTTCCAGAAGGGTTAGTTCCAGATGACGAAAGTATTGTTTTAAGTGAATTTAAAAATGGCGCTTTTCGTTTAGCCATAGAACACCAAATACCCATTGTTCCAATGACTTTTTACGATTGTAAAAAACGTTTTTCTTATACTTTTTTTAGTGGAAAACCAGGAAAATTAAGAGTAAAAGTTCATAGTTTTTTAAGTACTGAAGGTCTTACCTTAAAAAATAGTGATGCTTTAAAAAAGCAAACATATAATTTAATATACAATGAACTCGTTAATGATTTAAAAAAGAAGATTACCTTTTCAAATATTTCTAAAATCAAAAAATAAATGAAGCCAAAAAGAACCACTTATTACGATCCTAAAGAAGAAAAACTAAATGTTCTATCGCACGGAATAGGATTGGTTTTAAGTATTGTAGCGTTGGTATTGTTGGTTGTTTATTCTAGTTTAGAAGGCGGCCCTTGGCATATTGTTAGTTTTAGTATTTATGGAGTTAGTTTAATTGTATTGTATTCTGCATCAACATTGTATCATTATGTTCAAAGTCCAAAATTACGTCATAAATTAAATATTTTCGATCACGCATCTATTTATATTTTAATTGCCGGTACATACACTCCTTTTACGTTAGTTGTTTTAAATGGTTGGGTTGGTTGGACTATTTTTGGAGTTTCTTGGGGCTTGGCTTTAATTGGTGTTATTTTAAAATTGTTTTTTATTGGCAGGTTTGATAAAATTTCGACAATAGCTTATGTGCTAATGGGTTGGTTAATTGTTTTTGCAATAAAACCTTTGGTAAATAATTTACCTCTTGAAGGGTTACTTTGGTTATTGGCAGGTGGTATTTTTTACACAGTTGGTGCGGTTTTATACAGCATAAAAAGCATTAAATACAACCATGCAATTTTTCATATTTTTGTATTGTTAGGAAGTTTCAGTCACTTTATGGCGGTGTTTTTTTATGTTTTGCCTATAAAAAAGTAGGTTTTAAAAATCATCTTTTTATTTTGGTATTTTTTTGTAACTTCATTCAAAATTTGCTAAACCTATAAATTCATCCAAAAATGAAAGTGAAATACCTGTTTTTAACACTTGTAGTAAGTGTTATGGCTTTATCGTGTAAAAAAGATACAAACCAACAACCTGATAATATTTTTAAATTTAGAGACTATATTAGTTATACAACTTCTGGGTTAGTTTCTACTGCAGATCCTATAAAAATTGATTTAGCAAAAGAAGTAGATTCTTGGGAGCCAAACAAAGAGCTTTCTTTAAAAATAATTAAAATTTCACCCGAAATTGATGGAAAATTAACAGCATTAAATAGTAGAAGTTTAATTTTTCAACCTTCAAAAAATTTAGAACAAAATACCGAATATACAGTTACTATTTTACTGCATAAAATATACAATAATGTTCCTGAAGAATTTAAAACTTTCACCTTTAAATTTAAAACTATTCAACAAAATTTTAGCATTAATACAACTAATTTTCAGTCGTATAACAGAGAATGGAAATATATTGAAGGATTGCTTAAAACCACCGATATTTTAACTTTAGAAAATGCAAAAACAATACTTTCTGCTTCGCAAAAAAATAAAAATCTTAAAATAAAATGGAATGAATCGGACTCGTTAAGTACACAATTTCAGTTTATTATAGATAGTGTACAACGATTTGTAGATGATTCTGAAGTAATAATTGCGTGGAATGGCAAAAAAATTAATGTAGAAAATAAAGGAGAAAGTTCCTTTAAAATTCCGGGTAAAAATAATTTTAGTATTTTAAATGTTGAGGTTATTCAATCTCCCGAACAGTATTTGAAAATTAATTTCTCCGATCCAATTAAAATGCAACAAAATTTTGATGGATTGGTTGAAATTCAAAATAACAACAATGTAACTTTTACGGTTGATGGAAATATTTTAAAAGTGTTTCCAAGCACAAGAATTGCCGGAAATGTTCAAGTTGAGGTTTTTCAAGGAATTTCAAGTACAGATGGCTATAAACTTAAAAATAATTTTTCAGAAATTATTGCTTTTGAGCAGTTAAAACCACAGGTCAGATTAGTTTCTAGCGGTGTAATTTTACCAAACTCTAACGATTTAAAATTTAATTTTGAAGCTGTTAATTTAAAAGCTGTTGATGTTAGAATTATCAAAATTTTTGAAAATAACATTTTGCAATTTTTACAAACAGATAATTTAGGAAGCAATAAT
>NZ_JBFHHX010000193.1:0-4704 GCF_041596795.1 Lutibacter sp. | reverse complement strand
TTTGGCAGGCTTCTTTAATTTTGATGGAAAACCATATTTTGATGCTGAGGCAGGCGCTGAAAATGCACCAGATGTTGAATTTGATTTTGGTAATAACGATAAAGAATAATGTCTAAAGTTGAAGATTTTTTAACAGCCACGGAAGAGCAAGCAATTGTTTTAGCCATAAAAAATGCCGAAAAAAATACTTCAGGTGAAATACGCGTTCATATAGAGAAAACTACAGAAAAACCTCCTATGGAAAGGGCATTGGAGGTTTTTTATGCATTAAAAATGGACGCAACTGAGTTAAAAAACGGTGTTTTAATTTATATTGCTGTTGAAAGTAAAAAGTTTGCAATTTTGGGCGATGAAGGAATTAATAAATTAGTTCCAGAAAATTTTTGGGAAACTGAAAAACAGATCATACTAACCCATTTTAAAAACAATGAATTTACTTTAGGTCTTGTAACTGCAATTGAAGAAGTTGGGAATAAACTAAAGCAATTTTTTCCATATCAGTCAGATGATACAAATGAGTTATCTGATGAAATTTCAAAAGGATAAATGAACCTACACAAAAAATATATTAAACTAGTTAGCACATTTTTACTTGTTGTTTGTTTTACACAAGTAACTTTTGCGCAATTTACAATACCCGAAAAACCAAAGCTACAAACTAGTGTTTACGATTATGCAGCTATTTTAGATGCCAATCAAAAGAAAACTTTGGAGCAAAAATTAATTCAATATTCCGATTCTACGTCAACTCAAATTGTAATTATTACCGTTGAAACTATTAACGGAGAAGATATTGGAATTTTAACGCCAAAATGGGCACATCAATGGGGAATAGGACAGGCAAAAGAAGATAATGGAGTACTAGTTTTATTGGCCAATAAAGAACGTAAAATATGGATTTCTCCTGGGTATGGAGTTGAACATAAGCTAACAGCCGGAACAACTGGTAGTATTGTACGTGATGTAATTATTCCTGAATTTAAAACTGGCGATTTTTACGCCGGATTAGATAAAGGAGCCGATGCAATTTTTGAAGTTTTAAAAGGAACTTATAAAGGCTCTCGTAAAAAAGAAAGTGAGTCTGGTGGTGTTCCAAGCTTCCTTATTATTTTTATTGTGTTTATAGTATTACTAATAATTTTTTCCAAAAAAGATAAAGGTGGAGGTAATGGCGGAAAAGGATTTAGAAATGATAATACTGCGGCAGATATTTTAACTGCCATTATTTTATCTCGTGGCGGACGTGGCGGCTTTGGCGGCGGCTTTGGAAGTGGTTCAAGTGGTGGTGGTTTTGGAAGCGGCGGCTTTGGCGGTGGCTTTGGCGGCGGCGGATTTAGTGGAGGAGGAGCTGGCGGTGGCTGGTAAAAATAATAATAAAAGTATAGAATAAACCGAAATAAGTTAATGTAACTTATTTCGGTTTATTTTTTAAATTCAGTTATATACTATTGTCTTTTGATAAAATATGTTACAGTTTAGAAACATCAATTTTAAATAATTCAGCAGCGTTTTTCCACATAATTAATTCTTTTTTATCATCGGGTAAGTCCAATTGAGTCATAAATTTTAAATACGATTTCATATTAGAAATTGGCCAATCGGTTCCATATAATAAATATTTAGGATCGCCAGCGTAAATTATCATTTCTTCAATTTCCTTTTTCATATAGCGTTCAAATTTTTCGGTAAAATCTCCTAAAACTAAACCAGATATATCAGTGTATACGTTTTCATTTTTATACACAACTTCCATACAATCTTTAATCCAAGGATTACCAATATGACAAATTACTATTTTTAAACCTGGATAATCTACAGCTAAATCATCAATTTGAAGTGGGTGCGAGTATTTTACTTTGCCCGTTGGTGCGTAAGTGTCTCCAGAATGAAACATTACAGGAACATTATATTCAATAGCCATTTCATAAAAAACTTTTAAACGATCATTGTTTGGATAAAACGGTTCGTACCCAGGGTAAAATTTAAGTCCTTTTATAAGTCCAGCTTCAATAAACTCACTTATTTCCCTTAAATCTCTATGATTATAATTTAAGTAACTAATACCTGCAACCACGCCTAAATTATCTCGTTTACTTACGGCTTCAACAACAGATTTGGTGCTAGGTCTATGTTCATTTACTTTGTACGATGATAAAATTAGAGAGTAATTAACACCGTTATCTTGCATTGTGTCGGTTAATTTATTGAGAGAGTCGTTTAAGGAGGTTACTCTATCTTCGTGATAATTGTTAATATGTGTATGTACGTCTATAATCATATTTTTTAATTTGAATGTTTTAAAAGTACAAATTAAGGTTTTCATTTAAATTTAAAAAGAGATTGCACTTTAGTTTTGGAAATATTTTTTTAAGTTAAAATTTGAGTAGAAAAAAACCCATATCATCTGAATAGAGGATATGGGTTTAAATTTATATTGATGTGCTTTTTTTAATGATGATCGTGAGCTTCGGTTAATTTTCCTTTATAAACTCTTTGAACAAAAGTAAAGTAAATAATTACTAAAATAAAAGCAATAACCCACCATATAATACCTACTTCTAAAGCATACGTTTCGGAAGCTGTATTGTATATTGTTAAGGATTCTACAATGTTATTAGTACTTGGTATTACTACAGGGAACATACTTGCAATAGCACTTCCAATTCCGCTAATTATAAAAATAGTAGAGGAGGTAAATCCTAACCAATGTTTATTGCTATTTCTAAAAATTAACATTCCTATAAAACCTAGTAAGGCAATAAATGGCAATAAATACATTGCTGGATGTTGATTAAATAAATCTATATGAAAAGATTTCATTGTTACAAATGCCACTAATGAAATAATAATTAAAACAATTAAAGCAATCCATAATGGTACTATTTTAGACTGCAATTTTTTTACAAAATCACCTTCGGTTTTTAAAATTATCCAATAAGCTCCGTGAATTGTTAGTGTTAATACAGCTACTAATCCTATAGTAATTGTAAACCAATCAATAACACCAGGTCTTTCTGCAAAAGGAGAAAAACTTTCATCCCATAAAGGAGTAAAAAAGGCATAAGAGTTGGTAAATTGTGCAACACCATCTTCAACGCCACCTAAGTTAACACCTCTAATTACATTTCCAAATGCAATTCCGAAAAACAATGCTAATAATAAACTAGAAATTCCAAATCCTTTTTGCCATGGTTTTATCCATAATTCGTGGTTAATTAAATGTGTAAATTCAATGCCTAAGGCTCTAAAAATAAAAAACCATAAGATCATAATTAATGGTAAATAAAAACCACTAAAAGCTGATGCATACAAGGTTGGAAAAGCAGCAAATAAAACACCGCCAAATGCAACTAGCCAAACTTCGTTACCATCCCAAAAAGGACCAATAGCACGCATTACTTGTTTTTTTTCTTCGTCGGTTTTTGCAAAAAAGAAATGAATAATTCCTGCGCCAAAATCAAAACCATCAAGCACAATATACATTACCAACATAAAACCTAAAATTAAATACCAAACTGTCTCCATCTTTTAGTTTTTTAAAGTTAATTTTGGTCCTTTATGTATTAGTTTACCCACTAAAATTAGCATAATAAAACCTAATAATAAATACAATCCTACAAAGCCCAATAGGGTAAATAATGTATTTCCTGCGGAAACACTTTCAGAAATTCCATCAGAAGTTTTAAATAAGCCATATACTAAATACGGTTGTCTTCCTAATTCAGATGTGTACCATCCAGCAGTATTTGCAATGTACGGAAATGGAACAGCAAAGAGTAATACCCATAAAAACCATCGTTGTATTTCTAGTTTTTTCTTCCATAAAAACCAGATTCCTAAAAACATAATTCCTATAAAAATAGTTCCTAATCCAACCATTATATGATAAGAATAATACAAGCCAGGAATATTTGTTGGCCATTCTTCTTGTGGAAAATCATTTAAACCTTTTATTTCAGCATCCCATCTTTCATAGGTTAAAAAACTCAACACTTTTGGAACTTCAATTTTGTTATCTAATCGTTGTTCTTTCATGTTGGGTTGACCTATTAACACAATAGGCGCACCTTTTTCTGCATTAAATAAACCTTCCATTGCAGCTAAAGTTACTGGCTGATTTAAAGCTACTTGTTTTGCTAACAAATCGCCTGTTGGAACCGCAACTAGTATTGTTGAAATAAAACCAGTTATAATTGCAGTTTTTAAAAATAAATGAGCAAACTCTTTATGTTTATTTATTAAAAGGTAGAAAGCACCAACACTTGCAATTACAAATGATGTAGTTACTAAAGATGCCATTTGATTGTGAAAGAAGGATGGTAATAACCACGGATTTCCAAATAAATCAGAAAAGTTTTTAAGTACAAATTTACCATTGGCTAAAACTTCATGTCCAACTGGGTTTTGCATCCAAGAGTGTGTGGCAATAATTAAATAGCCACTTGCCCATGAGCCTATAAAAATTAATAGCGCTGTTAAAAAGTGTAGTTTTTTTCCAAGTAGTTTTTCGCCAAACAGAAATAACCCTAAAAAAGAGGATTCTAAAAAGAACGAAAACATTCCTTCCATAGCTAGGGTTTGCCCTATAATATTTCCTGTACGTTCAGAAAATTGGGCCCAATTGGTACCAAACTGAAATTCCATTGGAATACCAGTAACAACACCCATTCCAAAATTTATTGCAAATATTTTTGCCCAAAATTT
>NZ_JBFHHX010000192.1:0-4726 GCF_041596795.1 Lutibacter sp. | reverse complement strand
GCAAGATTTTTTAGATATCTATTACCAAGGAGCAGCAGTATTAATTTACGAACAAGATTTTTACGAATTAACTTACAATTATTTAGAAAAATGTGCTGAGCAAAATGTTAGACATACAGAAATTATGTTCGACCCTCAAACACATACCCTTAGAGGAATTTCTTTTGAAACCGTAATTACAGGTATTTCCAAAGCTTGTGAAGATGCAGAAGCAAATTTAGGAATATCTTCTTTATTAATTATGAGTTATTTGCGTCATTTAAGCGAAGAAGAAGCTTTTAAAACCTTAGAAGAATCGATACCTTTTAAAGATAAAATTACAGCAGTTGGATTAGATTCTTCAGAAAACGGAAATCCTCCATCAAAATTTATAAAAGTTTTTGAAGCCTCTATTAACCATGGGTACATTCCTGTTGCACATGCAGGTGAAGAAGGTGATGCAGATTATGTTTGGGAAGCAATTGATTTACTTGGTATACATAGAATTGATCACGGAAATAATTGTTTACAAGATGAAAACTTAATTGCTGATATTATTGAGCGAGATTTGGCCTTAACAGTTTGCCCGCTTTCAAATACAGCCTTAAAGGTTGTAGAAAATTTAAAAGATCATCCGTTAAAAAAAATGATGGATTTAGGTTTAAAAGTAACCATAAACTCTGATGATCCAGCGTATTTTGGAGGTCATGTAAATAAAAATTATTTTGCTATTCAAGAGTCTTTAAATTTATCAAAAGAGGACTTATACCAATTAGCAAAAAACTCGTTTCAATATTCTTTATTAGGTACTGAGAAAAAACAACAGTATTTGAATGAAATTGAAAATTATTATAAAAATACTAAGTAATATATATCTACGTTTATAAAACAAATACAATTTAAACATGTTAAAATTTAAATACTTACTTGTTGTTATTCTTTTAAATACAACATTATTTTACAGCCAATCCACTCAAAAATTTATAGATTCAGGTTCTGTTAAAAACCAATTCGATTATTTAATAAATGAATCTACTAATTACTATCAAGAGCAAAAAATAGTAAAAAACCAATGGTTATTAAAACTAAAAAAGAATGTTACTGATTCTATTTCAAAAAATAAAAATACCATTGATATTCATAAAAACAATGTGCTAAATCAACAAAAAGAAATTGATAGTTTAAAAACCAGACTTTCTGAAATTGAAGCAATTAACGAATCACTAAATACGGAGCAACAACAAATTTCTTTCTTAGGAATACCTATGAATAAATCGTTATATAAAACTATAACTTATGGTTTAATTTTAGTATTTATGGGTTTATTTGCATTCTTTTTTATGAAATTTAAACAAAGTAATACCATTACTAAAGAAGCAAAATTAGCGTTAAAAGAAGTTGAAGAAGAATTTGAAAGTCATCGGGCAAAAGCTTTAGAGCGTGAGCAAAAAGCAATGCGAAGATTACAAGACGAACTTAATAAAAATAAAAAAGACTAGTTAATTTACTTTTTTGTACTTTTATTAAACTAACATTTAAACAGCACGTATTATGAAAGCAAATATGGGTACAACAGATAAATTTGTAAGAGTTTTAATAGGTATTTTAATTGCTGTATTGTATTATTTAGATGTAATTAGCGGCATGACCGCCATTATAATTTTGGGATTTGGTATTATTTTGTTATTTACTAGCCTAATAAATTTTTGTCCGCTATATACCTTGTTTGGAATAAATACTTGTAAAAGAAAATAATATTTTGAAATAAAAAGAAGCTGTTTAAAAAGTTTTGAAAACCGTCATTCTGAATTTATTTCAGAATCTTAGTATATTGATAATCAATCAGTATGAGAACCTGAAATAAATTCAGGTTGACGAAATTTTACTTTTTAAACAGCTTCTTTTTTTATTCTTCACCACAATAGGTTACAAAATTTCTAGGTGTTTCGTATAACGTTATTGAAAGTTCTAATTTATTATCTATTTCAGCGCGCAATTTATTCCAAATAACAATTACAATATTTTCTGCAGTTGGATTTAAAGTTTTAAATTCTTCAACCTCTTCGTTTAAATTTTTATGATCAAACGCCTCCTCTATTTCCTTTTCAATTAAATATTTTAAAATTTTCATATCCATTACAAAACCAGTTTCCGGATGAACATCTCCTTTTACAGAAACAATTAAATCGTAATTATGACCATGATAGTTTGGATTGGCACATTTCCCAAAAACAGTTGCATTTCTAGCATCTGTCCAATCGGAATTATATAATCTATGCGCTGCATTAAAATGCGCTTTTCTGCTAACCGTTACTTTCATCTTCTTTTTTCTTTTTTAAAATATGATATCTTTTTTCATTAAATTTCCATATAAATTGCCAAAATAATACTATTCCAACTAAAATAAATAAAGCCAAATAATTTAAAAATGGTTTAGAAAAGTAGACCTCTTTAAATGAATGAACGGACAATTCAAATACTTTGGTTAAAAAAGCAGTAAACACACTCCACAAAACACCAGTTCTAAGCGCATATCTATTTCGGCCGTTTTTACGAACCAATTCCCAACTTTCAATAAAATTTTCTTCTATTTTTTTCATTCAACTACTTATTAATAAAACTATAATAATTTTTAAATATTATTTTAAACCACTCTGTATATATTTTTGGATTTTCTTCAATATCTTTTTTTACAGCCTCCAAAGGCATCCATTTATAACTTTCTACTTCATCTTTATTAATTTTTGGTTCATTGTTATAATATCCTATTAAAATATGATCCAATTCATGTTCCGTTAAACCATTATCAAACGGTGCTTTATAAATAAATGATGTTACTTCTTCAATTTCACAAACAAAACCCATTTCTTCTTGTAATCTTCGTTTTCCAGCCTCAATATTTGTTTCTCCATTGCGTTGATGACTGCAGCAAGTATTTGTCCATAACAAAGGTGAATGATATTTATGTGCTGCACGTTGTTGCAACATTAAATCATTATTATCATTAAAAACAAAAACAGAAAATGCTCTATGCAACACCGCTTTTTCATGCGCTTCCATTTTAGGCATTAACCCAATTTGCTCATCCTTTTCGTTCACTAAAATTACTAGTTCTTCTTTCATTTTTTTATCAATAAGCACAAACTTACAAAATACAAACGTTAAAAAAGCACTAAACTACTTTTCAACTTTCAAACTTTTCAACTTTTCAACTTTAAAGCATATATTTGCACCTCAAAATTTGAATGATGAGTTTTTTAAAAGAAATACAACGCAGAAGAACCTTTGGAATTATTTCGCATCCCGATGCTGGTAAAACCACCTTAACAGAAAAATTATTATTATTTGGTGGTGCTATACAAGAAGCTGGAGCCGTAAAAAGCAATAAAATTAAAAAAGGTGCTACTTCCGATTTTATGGAAATTGAACGTCAGCGTGGTATTTCTGTTGCTACTTCTGTATTGGCTTTTATTTACAAAGACAAAAAAATAAATATTTTAGATACACCCGGACATAAAGATTTTGCAGAAGATACTTTTAGAACTTTAACGGCTGTTGATAGCGTAATTGTGGTAATTGACGTTGCAAAAGGTGTGGAAGAACAAACTGAAAAATTGGTTGAAGTTTGTAGAATGCGAAAGATTCCTATTATTGTTTTTATTAACAAAATGGACCGTGAAGGGAAAGATGCTTTTGATTTAATGGATGAAGTTGAACAAAAATTAGGCTTAACGGTTACCCCTTTAAGTTTCCCAATTGGAATGGGCTACGATTTTAAAGGAATTTTTAATATTTACGAAAAAAAAATAAATTTATACTCCGGCGATAACAAACAAACCGTATCTAAAGGTGTAGAATTTACCGACATTACAACTCCTGAATTAGATAAAATTATAGGTGAAAAATCGGCAAATACATTACGTGAAGAATTGGAAATTGTTCATGAAGTATATCCAGATTTTGATAAAGATGAATATTTAAAAGGAAATTTACAACCTGTATTTTTTGGCTCTGCCTTAAATAATTTTGGAGTAAAAGAATTGTTAGATTGTTTTATTGAAATTGCGCCATCACCGCAACCAAAAATGTCTGAAGAACGTTTGGTAGATTCTAAAGAAGAAACTTTAACCGGATTTGTATTTAAAATTCACGCAAATATGGATCCAAACCACAGAAACCGTATTGCGTTTGTAAAAATAGTTTCAGGAATGTTTAAAAGAAACGCTCCTTATTTACACGTTCGTCAAGGAAAAAAATTAAAATTCTCTAGTCCAAATGCTTTTTTTGCTGAAAAAAAGGAAATTGTTGATGAATCTTATCCTGGAGATATTGTTGGTTTGCCAGATACTGGACATTTTAAAATTGGCGATACACTTACAGAAGGTGAACAACTAAACTTTAAAGGAATTCCTAGTTTTTCACCAGAACATTTCCGTTATGTTAACAATGCCGATCCTTTAAAAGCAAAACAATTGTATAAAGGTTTAGATCAATTAATGGACGAAGGTGTTGCTCAGTTATTTACATTAGATATAAATGGAAGAAAAGTTGTTGGTACCGTTGGTGCGCTACAATTTGAAGTTATTCAGTACCGTTTAGAGCACGAATATGGCGCAAAATGTAGTTACGAAAACTTACAAGTTCATAAAGCTTGCTGGGTCCAAGCCGAAAATCCAAAAAGTGAAGAATTTAAAGAATTTAAACGTGTAAAACAACGTTATTTAGCTACTGATAAGCAAGGACAACT
>NZ_JBFHHX010000191.1:0-4751 GCF_041596795.1 Lutibacter sp. | reverse complement strand
TCCATATAAAGCCAACGCATTTTCACGCGGCCAATCCCAGCCGCCTATACCTAAGGCGCTTACTAAAAATAATACCAATAAGGCACGCATTCCATAAAATGAAAAACGCTCCCACATTTCGGTAAAAAATAATACAAATAGTCCAGATGGATGTCCTAAAACTTGTGTGTCAAAAAATTCGTTTCTTTTTAAATTCATTTTAATTTTATTAGTTGGAAGCAGTCTTTTTAAGTTGCTTTTTTATTACATAATCATAAATTACTAACCCAATAATTGTAGAAAAACCAATGGCGGCAATTACATACCAGATGTTTCCTGGGTGATATATATCCCAAATATGATTTGTCATTTGATCTTGCGTCATTTGTAATTTAGAAGCCGCTTCTTCATAAAATTGATTTTTTGTGTAAGTTTCACTAATTTCAGGTAACTCAATGCTTTTTGTTGTTAATTCTTTTCTAATTAAACTAACTTTATCAGAAAGGTTTTGATATAAATCTCCCGTAATCCACTTGGTTAATAAGTTTGCAAAAGCAATTGGTAAAAAATAAGTTCCCATATAAAGTGCCTCTTTTCCTTTCGGAGAAATTTTAGCAATATAATCGGAGAATTTAGGATTTGAAGTCATTTCACCAATAGCGAATATTAAAATACCAAATATTGTAAAAAATACATTTGAGGTATAAAATGATAGAGCAATACCAATTACTGCAATTAAAATACCTGTCATCATAGCATTAATAGGCTTCCATTTTAAGATGATTGTTGAAACAATCATTTGTAAAATAACTATAAAAAATGCATCAAGATTTACAACCATTTCTGGATTAATTCCTCCATGTTTATTTTTGAAAAATTCAGCAATCCAAGGAGTATAGTTTGATAAGGCGTCGTAAAGTGGTGTCGTATTTACCCACTCTTCAATAAATACAGGTAACGTGTAAAATAATTGATTGAACATTAACCAAAAACCAACCATTATTAAAAGAAGCAAAGTCAATTTCATATCAGAAAGAGCTTCAAAAATATTTTTTAAAGATTTAAGAATTGTTGAACCTAGGGAATCTTCATTTTTTTCTCTGTTAGGTTCTTTAAAAAAGAAGATTACTATTATTAAGTTTACAGCTATTGCCATAGCCGCCATTATAAATACAATTCTCCAACCATATTCATCTCTTAATTTTGCAGAAAAAAGTGGTCCAAAAAAACCTCCAATATTCACCATCATATAAAATACACCAAATCCGAAAGATGAATTTCGTTCATCAGTAGATTTTGTAACAATTGCAGAAGCAACAGGTTTAAACATGGCTGCACCGACTGCTACAATTAGAAACATAAGAAAAACAGAAGAATATGAAGTAACTTCACCCATAAAGTAATATCCTATACCTAATAATAAATAAGCTATAATTAGAGATAGTTTATATCCAATTTTATCAGAAATTGCTCCAGTAATAATTGGTAATAAATATAAGATAAAAGTAACATAAGACATTATTTCACCTCTTTCAATATGCTTGAAACCAAGACCACCTTCATCAGTTGAACCCGTTAAGTATAGCGCTAAAACAGCAAATAAACCATACCATGCCCAACGTTCAAAAAGCTCCATGATACTTGCTAACCAAAAAGGCTTTGTAAATGATTTAAGAAGTCCTATAAATCCTAAATTTTTTTCTTCTGTACTCATATTAGATATTTTAAAGAAAAGCTCAAGAAATTAATCACTTGAGCTTTTTTGAATTTAATTATTAAAGGTTAAATTCCTGTTTTAATGAATTCCTTTCATAAATTTATTTAATAATGGAGATAGTGCTAATAATGCAACACCTGACCCAGCCATTAACCAAGTTATAAATGGATATAAATCAAATTGATATTGATGTAAAATAGATTCTAATGTAGCCGCTAAATAGTTACCTAATGCAAAACTTGCCATCCAAACACCCATCATAATTGAGGTTATTTTTCCTGGTGATAATTTTGTTACCATTGAAAGACCAATAGGAGACAACATTAATTCACCAACTGTTAGCAATGTATACACAACTACTAACCACATTGGGCTAACTAAATTTCCAGATTCTGCGCTATTACTAGCTAAAGTCATAATATAAAATGCAATTGCACCTATAAACATAGCTAAGGCAAATTTTACTGGAGTTCTTGGGTTTGCTTTAACTTTTGCCAATTTTATCCATAAGATAGAAAATAAAGGAGCTAAAGTTACAATAGCAATTGGGTTTATATTCTGAAACCAAGTTGTAGGAATTTCAAACCCTCCAACCATTCTATTTGTGTTTTCTTGCGCAAACAAGTTAAATGTACCACCAGCTTGTTCAAAACCAGCCCAAAAAACAATGTTAAATATTGCTAAAATGATAATTACAATTACACGTGTCCATTCTGTGGATCCTGTTGTTCCTTTAAAAATAGAAAGTCCTAAAAATGATGCTCCTCCAATACCAACAGCCCACATTACAATAGTATGAACTAAATCATTAGTAACTCCCCAAAAAAGCATTACAGCTAAAACAACAACAAAATTTGCAATTGAATAAATAACAATATCTCTCCAGTCCTTTACAATTAAGCTTGTTCTTCCTTCTTCAGCAGCTCCAGGAGGTAATCCTAAATTATCTAAAGTATTTCTCCTAGCATAAAACCAAATAACACCTATTAACATTCCTATACCAGCAGTTAAGTAACCATAAGGCCAACCTACTTTTTCTCCTAAAGTACCAGCCACAAATGGTGATAAAAATGCACCAATATTAATACCCATATAAAAAATAGTGAAACCACCATCTTTTCTTGGATCATCATTTTCATATAAGTCACCTACAATTGTTGAGATATTTGGTTTAAAAAAACCATTTCCTAATATTAAAACACCTAACCCTAAATAAAAGATAAAAAGGCGAGAATCTAAATCGTTGTATAAGGATGTAACCGCACTTGCTGCCAATAAAAACTGACCTATTGCCATTGTTATACCTCCTATAAAAATGGATTTACGTTGCCCTATTATTTTGTCAGCAAACCAGCCCCCAATAATTGGAGTAAGGTAAACCAAACCTGTAAATAAACCATAAATTGCTAAAGATTCTGCACGATCCATTCCAAAACCACCAGTAGCTAGTTCGGCAGTTAAAAATATTGTTAAAAGTGCACGCATTCCATAGTAACTAAAACGTTCCCACATTTCAGTAAAAAACAGTGAGTATAGTCCTTTAGGATGTTCCTCTTTTATTGTTTTGTCAGTCATAATTTTATTTAAGTTAATTTGTTAAAAGCAGTTTTGTTTTTAAAATTTATTATTTTTTAAGGCTTTATTTTTCTCCTAAATTTTCCTCGATAAATTTAGTCATTTTATTGAATAAATGAAGTCTTGTGTTTTGTCCTCTATAAATTCCATGTGTTCTATCTGGATAAATAGCCATATCAAAAGGTTTATTAGCTTCAATTAAGGCATTTACCATTCTCATAGAATTTTGAACATGAACGTTATCATCACCACTTCCGTGTATCAATAAATAGTTTCCGGTTAATAATTTGGCGTAATTAAGTGGTGAATTTTCATCGTAACCACTTGGATTTTCTTGTGGAGTTTGCATATATCGTTCTGTATATACTGAATCGTAAAAGCGCCAGCTTGTTACAGGAGCAACAGCAATGGCCATTTTAAATACATCATTTCCTTTTAATAAACAGTTGCTAGACATAAATCCGCCATAGCTCCATCCCCAAATACCAATTTCATTTTTATTGATGTAAGAAAGTTTTCCTAATTCTTTTGCAGCATCAATTTGATCTTGAACTTCGTATTTTCCTAATTCTTTATAGGTAACTTTTTTAAAATCGGCACCTTTAAAACCAGTTCCTCTTCCATCAACACAAACAATTATATAGCCTTTTTGTGCCAAATGTTGATACCAATAATCATTTGCACTATTCCAGCTATTACTAACAGATTGTGATCCTGGGCCAGAATATTGTGTCATAAATAATGGATATTTTTTAGTAGAGTCAAAATTAGAAGGCTTTAACATCCACGCATTAAATTCTCCGTTTAAGGTTTTTAATGTGAAGAATTCTTTTTTAGAAATGGTATAATTTTCTAGCTGTTTAGAAAGTAAATTATTATTTAAAACCTCTTTTAAAAGTACTCCTTTTGAGTTGTGTAGTGTATAAATTGGAGGTGTATTAGCATCAGAATAGGTATTGATAAAGTAGGCTAAATTTTTGCTGAATGCAGCATCATTAGTTCCTGATGCATTTGATAATCTTTTTTTGTTTTTACCGTTTAGTTGAATAGAATAAACTGTTCTGTTTATTGAGCCATCTTCTACAGATTGGTAAAAAACAGTTTTTGAATTTTCATTAATACCATAAAAGTTGGTTACTTCATAAGCGCCGTTGGTAACTTTATTTAGTAATTTCCCATCTTTTGAATACCAATAAATATGATTAAACCTATCTTTTTCGCTTGTCCAAATAAAGCTGTTATCTTTTAAAAAAGTTAAATTGTCGTGAATGTCTACATAAGCTTTATCTGTTTCATTTAAAATTACTTTTGAAGTAAAATCTGTAGCGTTCACAAAATATAATTTCAAATTATTTTGATGACGGTTTAAAGTGGTAACACAAAGTGTATTTGCATCATTTGTCCATTTTATCCGTGGAATATATTCGTAATTTCCAACGTTAATTTTTGTGGTTGTTGCTTTGTTTACATTGTATAAATG
>NZ_JBFHHX010000190.1:0-4773 GCF_041596795.1 Lutibacter sp. | reverse complement strand
TGGGTGATGGAGACTGTGTAAAGGTATGTAAGTTTGATGCCATGTATATGGATGAAACTACAGGTTTACCTGTTATTATAACCGATAAGTGTACTAGTTGTGGTGCATGTGTAGAAGAATGTCCGAGAGATATTATTGAAATGCGACCACGAAACAAAAAGGATTTAAAAGTTTTTGTTGGCTGTTTAAATGAAGATAAAGGTGGAATTGCAAAAAAATCATGTGCAGTTGCTTGTATTGGATGCTCTAAATGCTTTGATATTTGTCCAAAAGAAGCCATTACAATGGTTAATAATTTAGCCTATATAGATCCTGCATATTGCACGCTATGTAGAAAATGTGTAGATGTTTGTCCAACACATTCTATTATAGAAACAAACTTTCCTCCAAAAAAAGTGAAGAAAGTTGAAGAGAAAGTAGCAGTTGAAAAGGAAGAAAAAGTTGCTGTTGTAAAAGAACCTATTGTTGAACCAATAAATGATAAAACGGATGCTTAAAACGTTTCCTAAAGGAGGAATTCATCCTCCAGAAAATAAATTAACTTCATCAAAATCAATTAAAAGATTAACAGTTCCTAAAATGGTAAATGTACCTATTGCTCAGCATATTGGTATACCTGCAGAAATTGTTGTAGAAGTAAAAGATAAAGTTGTAATAGGACAAGTAATTGCAAAATCTGGTGGTTTTGTATCCTCAAATATACATTCTCCAGTTGCTGGAACAGTAACTAAACTAGATAAAATTATTGATTCTAGCGGTTACAAAAAGCAATGTATAGTAATTAGAACAGATGTTAAGGATGAATCTAATTTTGAAGAAAAAGAATATCCTTTACTACAAGAAATAACATTATCAGCAAAAGAAATTTTACAGCGCGTTAACGATTTTGGAATTGTTGGTTTAGGTGGAGCAACATTTCCATCACATGTAAAATTAAATGTAAAGGAAGGCACAAAGTTAGATTGCTTAATAATTAATGGTGTAGAATGTGAGCCTTATTTAACTGCCGATCACCGATTAATGTTAGAAAAATCTGCTGAAATTATTGTTGGTATAGAAATTTTAATGAAGGCTTTACACGTTGAGAAAGCAATTGTTGGAATTGAAAACAATAAAAAAGATGCGATTGATTTATTTAAAAAAGCGACCAAAAATAATTCAAAAATTCAGGTTGCTGCTTTGCAAGTTAAATATCCTCAAGGTGGAGAAAAACAGCTGGTTAGAGCTCTGTTAAATAGAGAAGTTCCTAAAAACGGATTGCCATTAGATGTTGGTGTAGTTGTGCATAACGTTGGAACCATTTTTGCCATTTATGAAGCTGTGCAATACAACAAACCTTTAATTGAAAGAGTAGTTACAGTTACAGGTAAAAAAATAGAAAATGCATCAAATTTTTGGGTAAAAATAGGAACTCCAATTAGCGATTTAATTGCTGAAGTTGGTGGCTTACCAGAAGGAACCAGAAAAATTGTAAATGGCGGCCCAATGATGGGGAAAGCAATTAAAAATACTGATGTTCCAGTTACTAAAGGAACTTCAGGAATTTTAGTAATTGCAGAAGAGGAAGCAAGTAGAGGAGAAGCTAAAAACTGTATCCGTTGTGGAGAATGTGTTTTTGTGTGTCCAATGGGATTAGAACCACATTTGTTAATGAATTTATCTGAAAAAGGATTGTTTGAAAGAGCATCTAATGAAGATATTATGACTTGTATTGAGTGTGGATCTTGTAGTTATGTATGCCCATCAGATCGTCCATTGTTAGATTATATCCGCTTCGGAAAAAACATAGTTAAAAAATTACAAACCTCTAAAAATTAAAATGAGTCAACCTATTATTATATCAGCTTCACCACACGTACATTCTGATAGAACTTCAAAAAAAATAATGTATGATGTGGTTATTGCTTTAGTTCCAGCTTTTTTAGTTTCGCTATATGTTTTTGGAATTAATGCATTTATTGTTACAGCAGTAGCGGTAATATCTTGTTTAGGATTTGAATATTTAATTCAAAAATATTTATTAAAAACCGATGTTACTATTGGAGATGGTTCTGCATTAATTACTGGAATTTTACTAGCTTTTAATTTACCAAGCGGATTGCCAATTTGGATGATTATTGTGGGTAGTTTAGTTGCTATTGGAATTGCAAAATTATCCTTTGGTGGTTTGGGTTTCAATATTTTTAACCCAGCTTTAGTAGGTAGGGTTTTCTTATTGGTTTCATTTCCGGTTCAAATGACAATGTGGCCAACAGCCGTTGAAAATAATTTATCAATTGCCGATGGTGTTACTGGAGCTACAACTTTAGGAATGATAAAAGAGGGATTAATGTTTGGTGAAACAATGACAGAGATTTCAACTAAAATTCCTTCAACTATTGATTTGTTATTAGGAATAACTGGTGGTTCTATTGGTGAAATGTCTGCATTAGCATTGTTAATTGGAGGAATTTATTTACTAGTTAGAAAAGTTATTTCTTGGCATATTCCAGTTACAATGTTAGTTACAATGGCAGTTATGACAGGTATTTTTTGGGTAATAAATCCAGAACAATATGCTAGTCCGTTAATTCATATACTTTCAGGTGGTGCTTTATTAGGTGCGTTTTTTATGGCAACCGATTTAGTTACTAGCCCAATGACTAAAAAAGGAATGATAATTTTTGCTATTGGAATTGGTGTAATAACAGTGGTAATTAGATTATTTGGAGCTTATCCAGAAGGTGTTTCATTTGCTATTTTAATTATGAACGCGTTTGTACCGTTAATTAATACCTATTTTAAACCTCGCCGATTTGGTGTAAAAATCAAATCTAAAATTGTGTAATTATGAGTAAAAAGAAAGATACATTTATGAATATGGTAATTTCATTATTTGTAATTACCATTATATCAGGTTTTTCGTTAGGTTATGTAAATCAATTAACCGAACAACCTATAAAAGATGCAAAAGTAGCAAAGAAAACTAATGCTATAAAATTAGTTTTGCCCGCTTTTGATAACAATCCTGTAGAAGATGTAGTACTAATTAAAGCTGAAAATGTAAAAGATTCAGTAGAAGTTTATCCTGGATTTTCGAATAACGAATTTGTTGGAGCTGCAGTTATTGGTTCTTCAGAAAAAGGATTTAGCGGTTTGGTAAAATTAATGATTGGTTTTAAAGCATCAGGTGAAATTCAGAATATTGAAGTTTTAGAACAAAAGGAAACTCCAGGTTTAGGAACAAAAATGAAGGATGAAAAGTTTCTACAACAATTTAGAGATAAAAACCCATCAACTTATAATTTAAAAGTTAAAAAAGATGGAGGAGAAGTAGACGCTTTAACTGGTGCTACAATTTCCACCAGAGCTTTTACTGAAGCTACTCAAATGGCTTATGATGAGTTTATGAAAAATAATGAATCACTTAAAACTCCTAAAAATTAATAGTATGGCAGAAACTGTGAATCAAACCCAGAATTTTTTAAAGGGTATTGTAAAAGAAAACCCAATATTTGTAATGTTATTGGGAATGTGTCCAACTTTAGGAGTAACATCATCGGCTTCTAATGGATTAGGAATGGGCGTTGCAACAATGTTTGTATTAATAATGAGTAACATTGTGGTTTCGTTAGTAAAAAGTCAAATTCCAAGTAAAGTTCGTATTCCGGCATTTATTATCATTATCGCATCATTTGTAACAATTGTTGAAATGATTTTAGAAGCATTTGTACCATTTTTATATGAGCAATTAGGGATTTTTATTCCGTTAATTGTGGTAAACTGTATTATTTTAGGAAGAGCAGAAGCATTTGCATCAAAAAACAACGCACTTTCATCATTAATAGATGGTTTAGGAATGGGATTAGGTTTTACCTTAGCTTTAACCATATTAGGAGCTACTCGTGAAATTTTAGGAAACGGAAGTTTGTTCGGGTTAAAATTTGTTGCCGAAAATGCAAATACTTTTATCTTGTTTATTTTACCTCCTGGAGCATTTATCGCATTAGCATATTTAACCGTATTATTTAATAAAGTAACCGCTAAAACAGCAAAATAATGGATTATATTATTATACTTATTGCCGCAGTTTTTGTTAACAACATTGTATTATCTCAGTTTTTAGGAATTTGTCCGTTTTTAGGAGTTTCTAATAAAGTTTCAACTTCAGTTGGAATGTCTGGAGCTGTATTGTTTGTAATGACAATAGCAACAATGGCAACCTATTTATTGCATCAATTTATATTGGTTCCAGCAGGATTAGATTATTTGCGAACCATTACTTTTATTTTAGTAATTGCAGCATTAGTGCAAATGGTTGAAATTATTTTAAAGAAAGTAAGTCCGCCATTATACCAAGCTTTAGGAGTGTTTTTACCTTTAATTACTACAAACTGCGCCGTTTTAGGAGTTGCAATTTTAGCATTAGGATTAGAAGGTGGAAGCTTACTAAAAGCTGTATTTTTTGCAATTTCTAACTCATTAGGTTTTGCATTAGCATTAATTGTTTTTGCAAGTATTCGTGAGCATTTAGAATTGGCTAATATTCCAAAGCAAATGAAAGGTGTTCCAATTAATTTATTGGTAGCAGGACTTTTATCATTAGCTTTTTTAGGATTTACTGGGTTAGTGTAAAAAATACTGATAGAGAGCGTGTTATTTAAAAATAACTAACTATATTTGCACCCTTAATTAATAACCAAGGTCGAGAACCTTAAAATTTTAAACAAAATGCCAGTAAAAATTAGATTACAAAGACACGGTAAAAAAGGAAAACCATTATATTGGATAGTA